>JBCDIB010000190.1:0-5259 GCA_038749385.1 Pseudomonadota bacterium
GCCGCCGCCGTGGCGCACTAGCTTGGAGCGGATCCGCCAGACGCTTCAGGAGTTCGCCAAATACACCGCACAGCAACTCCGCTCCACGGAGCCGTTTCCCGCGGGGACCGATACTTTGGCGAAGCTCTTCGCCGATGATTTGGCCCAGATAGATACCTCGCGGTTGGAGGCCAATCCGCGGATTGCGAAGCCAGTGCGTGGCCTGTCGTGGCTACCGACTGTGCATTTCCCACCGATAGAAGATGCTTCGGCGGATGCGGCCCGCGCGGCCATGGGGTTGGTGATCTGGTCTGAATATTATCAGGAAGATGCCTGGAGCCGCAGGTTCCTTGATCGTTTTGCCGTGAGCTTTGGCATAGGGCCAAGCGGAACGCTCATCTCGGAAGAGCTCGTTCTGGGCCTGTTTATGCTTGGGCCCAACAGCGATTATCCGCGCCATGCCCATCCCGCTCAGGAGTTCTACCTGACCATTCGGGGGCAGGCGGAGTTCCTGATCGGCCACCCTGGCGAACTTAAGATGTGTATGCCGGGAGATTTGTGCGTCCACGACGTCAACGTTCCCCATGCCATCCGGACAGGAGATGAAACCCATCTCGCCATTTTCGGCTGGCGCGGCGATTTGGGCGGCGCGACGTGGACCACCGAAGACTGGGGCGATCCACAGGCAGAGCGCCATTTTCCGCAGGCCGTAAATGTTTGATCCGCTCACAATGGCAAAAGCGCTGTCGGCTGCAGGTCTGATTGTGGCATTCTGCGCTGGCCCGACCCTCGCGGAGGAAAATGATATCCCCCTGTCTCCAGATGAACGCTCAGCCTACATCTCCCGCGCCGACTATGCCGGAGCCTGGCCTTTCAAGGCGCATGAGGGGTTCTTCTTCTGCTACCGGACGGGTCCATTCACCTTCCTGACGTTTCACGAATATCCCGATGGCCCCAATGGCATCGACCCTCCGGGTTTGGGCTTCTCTTTGGAGCGCGATCCGACTGGATTGATTTTGGAGACAATTGTCCAAGGCAAATATTTGCGCAGCGGGCAGAAACCAGAGAAGCTGATGGCGGCAATGCTGCAATTGCGCAAAGAAGCACGGCAACGATGCGTGCCGCCCTATGAGGCTAAAACGGCAAGCGATGGAGGTGATTAGGACCATGTTTTGTCGTCATCGCTGGATGTTTTTGCCCGCAATTCTGGCCGTCACACTCCCCCTTACGCTGGCGCTTGCGCTCCCCCTTTCGCTGGCCCTAGGCGGCCCGGCTGCAGCACAGCAGGTTGATCCCGATATTTTCTCGAACCGCAATGCCTTCACCAGCGCGCCTCACTTTATGCGTCAAGCAAAGATCAAGTCGTCCGACGTGCCCGGCATTTGGCCGTTCCGTCTCGAACGCGGCAATGTCATGTGTGTGCGTGTTGATGGCGTCGACATGGCACTGTTTGAGGCCCCCGATGGGCAGCGCGGGCCAGACCACGAGCCGTTCATGCTTCACGATAATCTGTTCATGTTGTTGATTGGCAAAGCCATCACCCAAAGCGACCATCTGAAGTCGGGTCTAAACCCGGCAACCATTGGTGCGGTTCTGGCAGATGTATATCAGGTGGCGCTGCGCAAATGCGGCGCGCCCTATTTTCAATGAGTTTTTGATATGTCCGACGCCGTCAATCTAGCAGACAAGCTCTCGACCTTTTCCGAGCATTGGTCGCCGCGCATTGTGAGCCAGTTTAACGGCCACGACGTCATGGTGGTGAAGGTCGAGGGTGAATTTAATTGGCACTCACACCCCGACACTGACGATTTTTTTCTGGTCCTAGACGGAACCGTTGATATCGAATTGCGCGACCGTACAGTGACGCTGGAAGCCGGCGAAATGTATGTGGTTCCCAAAGGGGTCGAACACCGACCCGTGGCCAGGGCTGAAGCGCAGATCATGCTCATAGAACCCAAGGGCACGCCAAACACGGGCGATCCTGAAACAGCCGCAGAGAAGGTTGCCATCTAATGCTTCTAATCTATTGCCCCTATTGCCAGGAAGAGCGGCCTGAATTGGAATTTCGCCACGCGGGTGAGGCTCATCTGGTGCGCCCGACCGGCGACAGCGACGTCACCGATGAAGAGTTTGCAGATTTTTTGTTTCGCCGCGACAATCCCAAGGGCAAGGCGCTGGAGCGCTGGCGGCACGTGCATGGCTGCGGCAGATTTTTCAACGCCTTGCGTGACACCCATTCCGACAAATTCATCATGACCTACAAGCAGGGCGAGCCGCGGCCGAACCTGGTGGAAGATGCCGAGGGTGTACAATGAGCGGTATTGGAAAGACTGAGCAGGCCGGCGCCAATCGCGTGGCGGGCAAAGGGCGTCTTTCCGCAGCCAAAACCGTGCGTTTCAGTTTCGACGGCCAGAGCTACACCGGCCTGCAAGGCGACACTCTGGCGTCCGCGCTCATTGCCAATGGCGTGCATCTGGTGGGCCGCTCGTTCAAATATCACCGCCCGCGAGGCTTCCTGTCCGCCGGGCCAGAAGAACCCAATGCGCTGGTGGGTGTGCGCCGCGACGAAGCCCGAAGCCAGCCCAATGTCCGCGCCACGGTGCAGGAAGTGTATGACGGCCTTCAAGCCGACAGCCAGAACCGCTGGCCATCCCTCGCCTTCGATGCCGGCGCGGTGAATGACGGGTTGAGCCGGTTTTTCCCGGCGGGTTTCTACTACAAGACATTTATGTGGCCCAAACCCGCCTGGGAGCGGGTCTATGAGCCAGTGATCCGCAGCGCGGCGGGCCTCGGCGACGCGCCCACGCAGGTCGACCCGGAAAGCTATGCGAACCAGTTCGCCCATGTGGATGTGCTGATTGCCGGCGCTGGCGTAGCCGGGCTGACGGCGGCCCTCGCCGCTGCAGAAACCGGCGCGGCCGTGATGGTCGCCGACGAACATGCCGTGATGGGCGGGCGTCTGCTGTCTGAAACCGGTGTCACACTGGACGAGCATTCCGGGTCCGAGTGGGTCGCCGCCACGCTGGCCAAACTAGCCGCCATGGACAATGTCACCCTTCTACCCCGCACCACGGCCTGGGGCTATCACCACCAGAATATGGTGACGCTGCTCGAGCGTGTCACTGAACATCTGGCACAGCCCGATGCGGGCCTACCGCGCGAACGGTTGTGGCAGGTGCGAGCCGGTCGCACCATCATCGCCACCGGTGCCATCGAACGCCATATGGTGTTCCCGGACAATGATCGCCCGGCCATGATGCTGGCCAGCGCGGCCCAGCGATTCCTCAACGAATATGGCGTTGTTGTGGGCTCAAACATCGCGCTCTACACGGCACACGACAGCGCCTACCCCGTGGCCCGCGACTTGGCAGCTGCAGGCGCCAACATAGTGGCGGTGGTGGACAGCAGGGCCAGAAAATCAGCCGCCGCGCAGGAAGCGGAAGCAGCTGGCATCCGCATCATCGCCAACGGTTCGATCACCGAAACGAAGGGCCGCCTGCGGGTGCGCACAGTGACGGTGCAGCATGGCAATTCGGCGCGGAGCGAAATCCTCGAAGTGGACGCCCTGCTGATGAGTTCGGGTTGGACACCATCGGTGCATCTATATTCCCAGTCACGCGGCAAAGTGGTTTGGGAGGCCGAGCGCCAACGCTTTATCCCCGGTGAAAATGTGCAGGACTGCGTGTCGGTTGGCGCATGCGCCGGCACCGATGACCTGAATGAAATGGTGGAGAAAGCCGCTGAGGCTGGCCACGATGCAGGCCGGAAAACCGGCTACGCTGGTGGCGGCAAACCTAGCTTCCATATCACCGGATCGCCCGCTTGGACGGGCGGCCAGATAGGTGCCAGCAACGGGGCCCAAGCCGGCTATTCAAGCAAGGCATTTGTCGACTTTCAGAACGACGTTACCGCCAAAGACATTCGCCTGGCGGTCAAAGAGGGTTTCCACTCCATCGAGCATGTGAAGCGCTATACGACGAACGGCATGGCAACCGATCAAGGCAAGACCTCCAACATGCACGGCCTTGCCATAGCCGCTGAAACCTTGGGCAAGCCGGTGCCGCAGGTGGGCCTCACCACCTTCCGCGCGCCCTACACGCCAGTCACATTCGGGGCCATCGTCAACCACAATCGCGGCAACCTTTTCGATGTGACCCGCAAGACCGCAATGCACGATGTGGCCGTCGAGCACGGCGCGGTGTTTGAAGATGTCGGCAACTGGAAACGGGCCTGGTACTTCCCCCGCGGTGGTGAGGACATGGCGGCCGCCGTGAACCGCGAGTGCAGGACCGTGCGCACCAGTGTTGGCCTGTTCGATGCGTCCACCCTTGGCAAGATCGACGTTCAGGGCACCGACGCCACCCGCTTCATGAACCTCATGTACTCGAACGCTTGGGATAAACTCGGCGTCGGTCGCACGCGGTATGGCATCATGCTGCGGGAAGATGGCTACGTCTATGACGATGGCGTTGTGGGCCGCATCGGCGAAAACCATTTCCACGTCACCACCACCACCGGAGGCGCAGCCTCGGTGATGAACCACATGGAAGACTACGCCCAGACCGAATTCCCGGACTGGAACGTCTGGCTGACCTCAATCTCCGAGCAGTGGGCGGTCATGGCCGTGGCCGGGCCAAAGGCGCGGGAAATCATCGAACCGTTGGTGGAAAATATCGACGTGTCCAACGAGGCCATGCCGCATATGAGCGTGCGCGAGGGCAAGATTGCAGGCATTCCAACCCGCTTGTTCCGCGTCTCCTTCTCCGGCGAACTGGGCTACGAGATCAATGTGCCCGCCGATCAGGGCCCTGCGCTCATGCGCCTGTTGGCCGAGCGGGTTTTGGCGGCGGACGGTTGCCTCTATGGCACTGAAACCATGCACGTGCTGCGCGCCGAAAAAGGCTTCATCATTGTGGGCCAAGACACGGACGGTACGCTGACCCCCGCCGATGCTGGCGTTGGATGGGCGGTTTCGAAAAAGAAGGCGGACTTTGTGGGCAAGCGCGGCCTGCAGCGCCCCGACCTTGTAGCCGAGAACCGCAAGGCGCTGGTTGGTTTGAAGACCAAAGACCCCAACGTCGTGATCGAAGAGGGCGCGCAGCTGGTCTTCGAAACCGAGCAGGAAACACCCTACACGATGGTGGGACATGTGACGTCATCCTACTGGTCGGAAAATTGCGGCCGCTCAATCGCCATAGCCACCCTTACCGGTGGTATCGGCCACGAAGGCGAAACGGTGTGGGCCTCCAAACTCGACGGCGAAGAACTCAGCTTCATTGA
>JBCDIB010000191.1:0-5236 GCA_038749385.1 Pseudomonadota bacterium
AGCGCATTCACGCCCCGCGACCCGGACCAGATTGCGAGCAATATGGACACCGCAAGACCCACGCCCAATGCTTTCGTCTCAGCCGATAGAGCCGACACTTGTTCGTCGATAATAGCAACGGCCTCGGCGGGCAGGAAACCGCTCAGGACAGACAAATGCTCTCGTAGGGTGGCTGGGTCCGCGACAAGGGCGTAAAGCGCCACTCCTGCAGCGATGGCTGGGAAGATGGACAAAAAGCCGTAGAAGGCAACGCCGGAACAGCGCAGGGAAACATCTGTGTCCATCACACGGTTAGCCGTGCGTTTAATCACCTGCCAAAGGCCTTTGCGCCTAAATTGGGTCGGCGATTTTACCCACTTGCCATTGTCGGCACCTACGCTGGAAGGAGAAACGGTCGACGTCATAAGGCTCTGTCTTTCAAGCGGCAGAGGGTATGGCTGAGTATTCGCCAGCCACCCATTTCGGGTCCAAACGATCCACGGTCATGGCGGCCCCGTTCATGTCTGCGTTGCCAGCGAAAGAGTTCGGGAAGGCAATGGTTGAAATGCCCGCCGCCAGTGGGGCTTTAAGGCAGATTGAAGTGTCTTCAATCGCCACCACTTCGTCCGCCCGGACGCTGAGATCACTCAATGCCTGGGCGTAAATCTCAGGATCGGGCTTACGATTGTCGACGCGATCTGCACAGCCAACCCATGCAAAATCATTGGCTGCCAGCGTTCCGTTCAGACATTCAAACATCGTGTCGATATTGTCCTGATAAGTGTCGGTAACGAATGCCACAGGCACGCCGCGGGCTTGGGCTGCGGAAATCAGGTCCTTTACGCCTGGCCTTGGTGTCAGGCCGCCGCGACGCATCATGTCATTGTAGATCTGCGTCTTGCGGGTGTGAATTTCCTCCACGTCCACAGTAGCGTCTAGTTCCTGCGCGTAATGAGCGATCCGCTTCTTTCCGCCAGACATGGACAGCATTGAAACGTATTGGCTCTTTGTCCAATGCCAGCCGGTCTCCAGTTCACGGAAGGCCTCGTTGAAAGCATCCAATTGCATTTGGCTGGTGTCGACCAGCGTGCCGATTGAGCCAAAAAATATAGCTGAGGGCTGCTTGGGGAGTTTTTGCATTGGACGCTCCATGTGTTCGACGGGGTTTTGGACGGAAAGTCTAGGACGCCAAGTGTAGGGCGTTGGTTGCGGACGACGAGGGCCTTGCGGCGGGTCATGCTTCTGCCGGTTCTCGGTTTCAGCCCGCGGATCGGTTCTGTTTTGCCAAGTCGCTGCGCATCAGCCTGATGTTTTTGACGTTTGATCGAATTGCAAAGTCGAGAATATCTCCGACCAGAGGTATCGAGCCGACCACCATGTCGGCCACTGTGTTGATTGCCATGCGCCCAAGAGTGCGTTTTCGGACGCCTTTTTTCCAAGCGTCGACGATTATCAGCCCCGACACTCCGGCGGTCGCCACATCACCAACGACAGGCACAAGACCTACCAAGCCATCGAGACCGAACCGGAAACCTGCGAGGCCAAACTGCTGATCGAGGAGCTTTTCCATGCGGTCCAGCGCATCGTCGCTTAGGATGCCTGCTTCTGGCATTGACCTGAAAGCCTGATTACCGGCCTGCGCGCCGGTTGAGTGTCTCACGTCAGTGGCCATGCTCGGATGGGTCGTTGAGCTTGGATTGGACGTTCTTCGCCTGAGCTTCCTTGGCTTTGGATCTCGAATATAACATCCACGCGATTGCGAGCGCGAAGGTTGCAAGTGCCAACAGCGGAATGAGGGTTGACTGGTCCATTATAGGCTCCTGTTAATTCAATTTTTTGGCTGCGGGGCAGCGCCTGTACTGAACCAATGGCTGCAAGTGCGTTTGGTTCCGGCTGCGGTGGCAGCTGGGCGAAGTCACAATGATCTGGAGGCAAGGCGTGGAGATCCGAAGGCAAAGCGCGGTGTGGGCGCCATGGCTGGCTATCAAGCCCTCGTCAGCGCTATCCGACGTGTTTCAGCGGTTGCTCACATACGCCAGCTGGGGTTGACCCAAATTGCGCAACCAGCAGCGATTGGTTGGCAAAGGCCTCGAATTGGCCCTCTTGTTACGCGTCAAACTTTCAGAAAATCAGAGACCAATCCCGCAAACTGATCAGGCGCTTCCATGTGCACATTGTGGGCACAGCCGGGCACGGTCACCAGCTGTGCACCCGGGATGCCAGCCTTGAGTGCTTGCGGTTGGTTGCGGTCATAGGAGCGGTCCATTTCGCCCCAGACGATCAGTGTGGGACACGTGATTTCAGACAGCCGGTCTTCCACGTTCCAGCTTTCCCATGCATCGAGGCAGGCGAGGCCGGCTTGTAATGAGGCGCGGGCTCCCACCCGGGCGCACAGATCGAACCCCGGACCATCTTCGTAGTCCGCAAACCAGGTCGCGGCGATGCGCCTTGCAGTGGCCTCCACGCCTTCCGTCGCCAGCCGTTCCCGCGAGCGCTGTATCGGCTCAAACCGGCCCGGCAGCAGCCCCACGGGTCCTGTGCCATAGCAGATGAGTTTTGTGATACGGCCCGGCGCCATAAGCGCCATCTGCTGCACGATCATGCCCCCCATGGAATGCCCGAGCAGGTTAAACTCGCTGACGCCCATCTGGCTCAAAGTGTCGAGCACATGTTCGGCAAAACCTGCTATTGTATTCGGCGCAGTCAAATGCGCGCTTTCGCCGAAGCCGGGCAGGTCGATTGCAATAATTTCGAACGTGTCGGACAGGCGTTCCATTTGCTCTGACCAATGCGCCGATGCCCCCAGATAGCCGTGCACCAGCACCACTGGTGGCCCATTTCCCGCCCTTTCATATGTAAGGATGGGTAGGGCGCTCACTGGCCTGCGCTCGCCAGCAATTCGTCCTGATAGGCGAAGATTCCCGGCGTGCCGCCAGTGTGTAGGAACAGGACTTTGGCGCCCCCAAATATCTCGCCGCGCTCCACAAGATCGACCATTCCAGCGAAGCCACGGCCCACATATACCGGATCCATGAAAAGACCTTCCAACCGCGCTGCGCGGTGTACCGTTTGCATGATGAAGTCGGAGGGCGATCCGTAGCTGGGTGCCAGCATCTCGTCGTGTACCCGTACATCAGCCTCGCTGATGATGTCGGTTTGACCCAACAGCTCACTTGTCTCAAGCGCGCGCTTCAACACCCGCTGATGTTGCAAATCGGCAGACCGGCGCACGCATATGCCGTCGATTTTCACGTCCCACCCGAGGGCGCGTGCACCCACCAGAAAGCCCGAATGGGTTATGCCACTGCCTGACGGCATTACAATGTGGTCCGGCATGAAGTTTGATTGGTCGCATTGGCGCATCGTCTCTTCGGCGGCAAGTGTGTAACCCAACGCCCCGCGTGGCGGACTGTCGGTACCAAGATGGATTACATATGGTCTTCTGCCGTCGGCTTTCAGTTCGGCGGCAATGGCGTCGAGGCTCGCATCGGCGGCGGCCTCATCCTCTCCCACCGGAAACGTGCGGATCTCAGCGCCCAGCATCCGTTCGAGCAGCACATTGCCGGACTTATGATAGGCTTCTCCCTTATCAGCCGCTCTGTTTTCCAGCTGCAACACTGGCTCCATACCCAGTTTGCGGCATGCGGCTGCGCACAGGCACACAAAGTTGGACTGGACTGCGCCAGTGATAACCACCGTGTCCGCGCCGGCCTTTACCGCCGGGCCAAGATAGAATTCCAGTTGCCTGATCTTGTTGCCACCCATGCCAAGCGGCAGAATATCTTCGCGCTTGATCTGCAACTCCACGCCAAGTTCAGCCCTGTAACGCTCCAGTGGTTCAAGCGGCGTTTCAATCAGGCGCAGATCCACGCGGGGGTGATGTGCCAAGAGCGGTTCCAGCCTGTTTCCGCTGCCAGCCGGGTACAAAACGTCAGTCACTTGGAGCCACCACCGATTTCCGCTCAATAATTTGCGCGTTGAGGCAGACAGACTTTAAAGGCTCGCCATCGTCAAGGAATGCCGCCAACTGGTTGGCCACCAATCGGCCCATTTTCAGAGTGGGCAGGGCCATGGTCGTTAATGGCGGGTCGGTGAAAGAGGACCAAGCAAGGTCATCAAAGCCCATAATCGACAGATCAGCAGGGATTTTGAGGCCAAGACGAGGGGCCTCGAACAATGCCCCCAATGCCAGGACGTCAGACAGGCACAATACGGCTGTGGGTTTGTGCTCTTGCTCCATGGCATCCCGCAGGGCCATCACACCACCGGCTTCATCAAGAGAGCCGCCATGGGTGGTGATTGTCAGGTCGGCATGCTCATGTGCGAAGCTGCTTATGCCCCGAAGGCGTAGCCGTGTCCGATCATTGTCATGCTGGGGCCCGTGGAGAACCGCCACGCGGCGGTGGCCCTTTGCTACCAGATATTCCATCGCCTGTTTTGCCAAGGGCTCATTATCATAACCGATGGTGGGTATGCCGTCCTTGGTGCGCCATATGCTGGTGCGCACAAACGGTACCTCACGCAGGTTCAGCAGCGCTATGAGCTCAGGATCTCGCTGGGCGCCGATCAACGCGAATGCCTCTGCCCCCATGGCCAAAAGTTCCTTTGCGCGTCGGCTTTCCTGCTCAGGGTTGCCGCCGGACAGGGCGATAACCACCGAATAATTCAGCTTCGAGCAAACGGCTTCCAGCTCGCCGAGAAATGTTGCGAAGATGGAATGGGCGAGGGTGGGCACAATGACACCGATTGTGCGGGAGCGTTTGGTGGTAAGCGCTTTCGCAGCGGAATTGGGCACGTAGTTGAGATCAAGGCAGGCTTGCCGCACCCGCTCAACGGTTTTAGCGCTGACCTTGCCTGAGCCATTGACCACGCGAGACACAGTAGCAACTGAAACGCCCGTAGCATCTGCCACCTGGCGGATCGTCCCGATGGTCCGTTCCGTTCGCACTATACCGGCCTCGTTTGCGATGATTTTTCAGGCATTGAGCAAGACGAACCGCAAATGGACAGCCTCCATTCCAAACCGAACATATTTACCTCTTGACCTTAGGTGCGAAAAGGAATCTTATCGCAACAATGTAACCGGTTACATTCATAGGGATAGCTGGCCGATGGCGCCACAATCAACCCCACTCGCGACTACTGTTGCCACCCCATCGTCTGGTGCGCCCACTAAGATCGGTGCGAGCGCGGGGTCAAATTCTCAGCCTCAGAGCGCGAAGTTTGTGAGCCCGGGGCTCGTAAGCCATAGGCCTTC
>JBCDIB010000192.1:0-5192 GCA_038749385.1 Pseudomonadota bacterium
CCAGCAAACACAGTCCAACTTTGATATTTCGGCAAGCGATCGCCGCAGCATGATTGATGACCTGGCAGCTGGCCTTGCAGACCGAAGCGCGGACATTGAGCGGCAAATGAACGCCTTCTCTGAGCTTGTGAATACGACCTTGTCTGACGCAGAAAATCGTGCCCGCGACATCGGTACGATCCTCGCGCGCACCTCGGACTCCGCTACGCAGAACCTTTCCGCACAGCTGGCAAGCCTCTCCAACGCTGCGGACGAAGAAAGCCGCCGGGCGGCAGGCGTCATCAAAGCCGCCTCTCAGGGCATGGCTGCAGAAATGACGGACGCCATTGAAAGCGCCACCCAGCGCTTCACCCAGGCCAGCGAAGATATGCGCAAAGCCGCCAGCACCGTGCAAACGGAACTGAACGAAACGCGGGGCGAGCTGCGCAAGGGTGTCCTGGAGCTTCCTGAAGAAGCACGCGAGAACACAGCGGCACTACGCCGTGCCGTTGGCGACCAGCTGAAAGCGCTCAAAGATCTTTCAAACATCGTCACCGACACAAAGGACGCCTATGGCGCCTCGGAGATAGCACGGCCAGTCGCGCCAGCGCCTGCGGCGCGCCCGGCCTCGGCACCTGCACCTGCCTCCGCAGCGCGGGAAATGGTTGACCAGGCCGTTGCGGAGCAGATGCCTGACCCGCAATCTCGTGAAACCTTTGATCGAGACACGCCTGCCCCTCAGCAGACCCCAGCGGCAGAACCTACTTCGAAGGCCGCAGGTCGCGCCGACGTTGGCTCCGGCACCTGGGTCAAAGATCTGTTGGCCCGGGCCTCCAAGGAAGAGCCAAAGGAGCCGGAGCAGCCGCTGGGTGCAATCACAAGCGACATCGCGTCTGCCATGGACCACCGCGCCGTTGATGATCTGTGGACCCGCTACCGTCGCGGCGAGCGCGGGCTCTTTTCCCGTTCGCTCTACACAGTCAATGGCCAGAATGTGTTCGATCAGATCAGTTCAAAATACATCTCCGATCTGAGCTTCCGCAGCCATGTGGACCGTTACATCCAGGACTTCGAGCGCGCCCTTGCAGACATTGCCCGCAACGACCGCGATGGCCGCCAAACGCAGGGCACGCTCACATCCAGTAATGGCAAGGTGTACACCATGCTTGCCCATGCCAGCGGTCGCCTGAACTAGGGCTTGGCGACCAACAACGGAAAAGAAAAGGGGCCACAAGGCCCCTTTTTTGCATGATCCATTTTTGCGGGTTAGACCGACACCACTCGTCTAGATGGTGCCGACGATCCAATTGGTTATGTCGGCGGCCACAGTGTCAAAAGCGCTGTCCAGCGCCTGCGCGGCGGCCTGGCCGGAGCTGGCGGCTAGCACTTCGGACACGAACACACGCGCCGCGCGGACCACGCCATTCCGGTCATTGACCAACTTGGCACTGATCTCGGCGCGAGCCACAAAACCACCGCCAGATGGGCGAATTTCGAACGCACGTACCACCGTAATAAGTTGATAGTCGATCAGCAGTCCTTGGCCAGGAAGGCCAACGCCACCAAAACGGCCCGTGTTTACAAATGTCTCGGCAAGTTTCAGTTGAAGGACGTTCGGCAAACTGTCTGGCAGGCGAATGCCCGGGAGATAGGTCACTTCATTGCCGGCGGCACGCACCACGATGCGGTCACTGTTGAGCAATTTGAGAGATGTAGGCGTCGGCACCAGCAGCTGCGCACCCGTGCTGCCGCTGATCGAGCTCAGATCGCCCGGTGCAGAGATGTCGTATGTGTCCAGATCCGCGCCGCCGCCCCCCAGCGCCGAGCAGCCAGCCAGCGACATGGCGACCAAGGCTGTGACGGTGCTTTTGCGGGCAATGTTGAGAATTGTATTCATAGATCTGATATCAGCGCCGCTGGCGGCCACCGAACTCCTTGACATCGCTGCCGCCGAAGATGGCGCGTTGGGGGTTATCACCAATGGTTGTGACAGCTCGCTCAAAGGCGCGCACAGCACTCTGGGTCTCGCGTATAAGCTGCTGCAAGTCCGCCAGGCCGCGCCCCGAAAACTCGTTCAAGTTCGCTGATATACTGTCGGACCTGACCGCAAGAAGGTCAGCAAGTTGACGGAATGACCGTGCTGCCGCCGTGGCCTCAGATACCAACCCCTCGGTCGCGTCGGAACCGATCACATTTTCGGTGGCATCGAGCAACCCGTCAAATCGAGCGCTGGCGGCCCGAACGTTTTCCAGCGTGCCGCGCAGGTCAAGAAAAATGGCGTCAACATCGCTGGCGCGGGCCGATACGGTATCACCAAGCGGCTCAAAGCTCTCAATGGTTTTGCGGGCACTGTCAGCCGCCGCCTGAATGCTCTCGCTTGCGTCGCTGACCACCTGCGGATCAAAGGCGCGTACGATCTCACCCGTGTCACCAACCACAACTCGCACATCCGCCAAGGCACCCTGCGCTTCATCCACCGCGCTGCCGGTCCGGGCCAAGATGCCTTGGGCGTCCCGGGCGACCTGCTCAAGCTCACCACCGAGGGTTCCTACGGTCGTCGACAAGTCACCGCCAAGGGTTGCCACGGCCTCCGCAGCCTCCACAAGGCCGCCTGTCAACTCATCGAGATTTTCAGTACCAGCCTCAACATTGGCGCCGATCTGCGCCGCATTGCTCAGAACTGAATCAATTTCACCGCTGCGCTCTGCCAGAGTGGTCGTGAGCGGTTGCAAGTCGGCGGTCAGTTTGGACACGTTTTGGGCGGCCTGCTCGATCTGCGCAATGATTGTCGCGACTTGATCAGGCTCTATGGCCGCGACAACCCCCTCGGCCTGCTCACCACTACGCACAAGCGCCTCAGAGAATCGGGTCAGATTGCTCGCCGTTTGATTGGCTTCATTCAAAATATCATCAATGCGGCCAGACGCGTTGGCCAGATCTGCGGTCACTGCAGCGACATTGGCCGTGGTTTCGGCCACTTTTTCGGGGTCTACAGCGGCCAAAATGTTCTCTAGCCGCGTGGCGGCCGGTCGCAGCGTACCAGCAAGCCCCTCCAGCGAGCGACCAACATCCGCCGCTGACCTTAGAAAGCTCTCCAGCTCCGCAGAGTTGGAATTTAGTGCATCGGTAAAGCCGAGCACATTGTCTATGATGCCATTAAGATCGGTACGGTTTTCGCGGATAAGGCCATCAATGCCGGATAAAATGTCCCCTGCCTGCCCCGTCAGCTGCTGGGCTTCGGCGAGAATGTCAGAAGTTGCATCTGCCTCAAGCACAGGCACGCCCACAGCGTTGAGGTTGTCGGTCTGCAACAGACGTTGCGCCCCCAAGCTGCCGCCGGTCATGTTGACCACAGAAATGCCGGTGATGCCCTGTGTGCCCACCGTTGCGCGGGTATCTTCCTTGATGGGCAAAAACTGGTCGATACGGGCAAACACCCGAACAAGATTCGGGTCCTCAGGGTCCGCAGCGATGCCTGTGACCTGCCCGGCTCGAATGCCGTTGAACAGAACCGCGCTACCGGGCCCCAGCCCATTGGCGGAGCCGACCACACGCAGCTCGATCGCTTCCTGGGTCGTAGCCGCCTGATAGCGGCCACTCCAGTAGAAATAGGCAAAGCTCACCGCCATGATTACAAGCGCGAACAAGCCTATCAGTACGTAATTGCCTTTTGTTTCCAACGCTTCGCCTTAATTCCCTGCACATTCTCCGCAAGTCGCGTTGCCGCTGATCATGCCGATGGTTCCGCAGTTGCACCTTCTTGTGTGTGCGACATGCTTCTACCGCTGTGAAAATAGGACTGCACCCACTCGTCATCGAAGGCAAGCAATCGCGGGATATCCCCGTCAACCAACACCTTTCTGTTGCCAAGCACGGCAATTCGGTCACAGACCGAGTGGAGCGAACCCAGATCATGCGTCACCATGAAGACGGTCAAACCCATCACATCACGCAGGCCGCCAATCATACGGTCAAACTCCGCCGCGCCAATCGGGTCCAGCCCTGAGGTCGGCTCGTCAAGAAAGACGATTTCCGGGTCGAGCGCGAGGGCGCGGGCCAAAGCGGCGCGCTTTATCATGCCGCCGGAGAGTTCGGATGGATACAGATCTCCGGCACTGGGTGGCAGGCCCACCAGTCCCATTTTGAAAGTGGCCAATTGGTCCATCAGATCCTGGGGCAGCTTCAAATATTCGCGCATCGGCACCTGAATATTTTCACGCACATTCAAGGACGAGAACAGCGCACCGTGCTGGAACAGAACCCCCCACTTTTGCTCGACCATGCGGCGATCAATTTCGGCATCATTGTCGATGTTGGCCCCAAAAGCCGTCACCGTACCAGCGCGCCGGGGCACCAGATCCAGAATGGCCCGCAACAGGACAGATTTGCCGGTACCCGATGGCCCGACAATGCCCAATACCTCGCCGCGAACGACATCGAGATCGAGATTCTCGATGATTACCTTATCACCGAACCCGACCGTCAGATCGCGCACGCTGATGAGCACATCAGCGGCAGCGTGAGCGTTTTGTGCTTTGGGTTCAACCATATTCAATGGCCGCAAAAAACACGGCAAAAAAGCCGTTGAGCAGGAACACTGCAAAAATACTCTTCACCACAGCGGACGTGGTGCGTTGGCCAAGGCTTTCGGTGCTTCCGCCAACTTTCAAGCCTTCGAGACAACCGATTACACCGATGGCAATGGCCATGAAAGGTGTCTTGATCATCGTGGAGATGATGGTGGACGGCCACACAAAGTCCCGCATACGCTCCATATAAAGTTCAAAACTGATGCCAGAATACAGATTCACTAGCGTGGCCGCGCCAAGAATGGAAAAGCCCATGGCAACGACGGTGAGCAACGGCAAAATCAGGATGAGTGCCACCAGACGGGGAATCACCAGCACTTCAACTGGCTCCAACCCCATGACCGTGAGCGCATCCACTTCCTCACGCATTTTCATCGCGCCGATCTCCGCCGCAATGGCGCTTGCGGAGCGGCCAGCCACCATGATCGCGGCAATAAGCACGGCCAGTTCGCGGAAAATCATGTAGCTTGAAAGGTCGACGGCCAGCGTTTCTGCACCGAAGTCTTTGAGCTGATATGCCGATTGCTGGGCGATAACGCCGCCAACGAGAAAACACGAAATCGCCACCACTGGGACAGCGCCAATACCCATGCGAATGCTGTGTGTGGCGATGGATCGGGGCCG
>JBCDIB010000193.1:0-5184 GCA_038749385.1 Pseudomonadota bacterium
GCCTCTCTGATATCGTTCGTGTTGCCGCGTTTTCCTCCGCAGACATTTTCAAGTCAACGCGATGGTTTGGCGAGAGATTTTATCCAAAATGGAAAAAATGAATGTCCGGAACGGCAAAGCGAAAATCAGGGGTCGCTTCCCACAAGCGCGCCCCTATAGTCCCTTCAACAAATGAACGGAGACGGATATGGCCGCAGATTTCGAACGCCTCAAATACCAGCAGAACTTCATTGGCGGCCAATGGGTCGACGCCGCGGGCGGTGGCACCATTGAAGTTGTGAACCCTGCCACCCTTGCGCCCATTGGCACGGTGCCCGACGGCGGCAAGGAAGATGCAAAGAATGCAGTTGACGCGGCGGCCAAGGCGTTTGAGACATTCCGCCATTCCGGCGTTACCGAACGTGTGAAATTGCTGCGGGATCTGCATACGGCGCTGATGGACAATCAGGACGACCTGGCCCGCCTGCTGGTGGAAGAGCAGGGCAAGCCCATGGCCGAGGCAAAGGGAGAGATCGCCAACTCAGCCGCCTACACGCTTTGGTTCGCCGAAGAAGCCAGACGGGCCTATGGCGAAACCATTCCCAGCCCTTGGCCTGACCGCCGCATCTCGGTCATCACGCAGCCGGTGGGCGTCATCGCCGCCATTACGCCCTGGAATTTCCCATCTGCTATGTTGGCCCGCAAGATCGCGCCGGCCATCGCCGTTGGCTGCACCGCCGTGTGCAAACCCAGCGAACTGACCCCCTTTTCCGGCCTCGCATGGGCAGCTTTGTGTGACAAAGTAGGCGTGCCCGCGGGGGTTGTGAACGTCGTCACCGGCGATTCGTCCGCAATCGGTAAAGTCTGGTCGTCCGACGATCGCGTGCGCAAAATGACCTTCACCGGATCCACCCGCGTGGGCAAAATTCTGCTCGAGCAAGGCGCCGAAACTGTCAAGAAAATGTCCATGGAGCTGGGCGGCAATGCGCCCTTCATCGTGTTTGACGACGCGGACCTCGACAAAGCCATTGAGGCGGGTATGGCCGCAAAATATCGCAATGCAGGCCAGACCTGCGTGTGTACCAATCGCTTTTACGTACAGGCCGGTGTGTATGACGCCTTCGTAGAAAAATTGGTGGCAGCCTCTGAAAAGCTGACGGCGGGCAACAATCTTGAAGGCACCCATGACCAGGGGCCGCTCATCAATGAAGGCGCAATGAAGAAGGTGTCCGAGCTGGTGGACGACGCCAAAGCGCAGGGCGGAGACATAAAGACCGGGGGCGGACCGATTGATGGCGATGGTTTCTACTTCCAACCCACCGTGGTGGCCAACGCGACCCAGGAGATGCGCATCGCCCGCGAGGAAGTCTTTGGCCCCGTCGCACCGGTCTTCAAATTTGAAACCGAAGCGGAAGCCATCGCCATGGCCAACGACACCGATTTTGGCCTCGCCGCCTATTTCTGCACCAGCGACCTGGGACGATCGGTGCGGGTGTCCGAAGCGCTGGATTATGGCCTGGTGGGTATCAATGAAGGTGTCATCGCCACGCCAGAAGCCCCGTTTGGCGGCTTCAAACAGTCGGGCCTTGGCCGCGAAGGGTCCCGCCACGGCTTGGACGAATATATGGAGCGCAAATATATCTGTACCGGGGGGCTAGGCCTTTGAAGCCGGGCACCAAAGAACAATTCGGCACCACAGCTGATGGCGAAACCGTCGAACGCGTGTGCATCTCGTCGGGGCAATTGACGGCTAATATTCTAACGTGGGGCGCAGTGGTGCAGGACCTGCGTCACATAGCGCAGAGCGCGCCACTGGTGCTGGGATTCGAGGAATTCGACCATTACCCAGCCCATTCTCCTTTCTTTGGAGCCACCGCCGGGCGCTGCGCAAACCGCATCGCCAAGGGTCGTTTCACCCTCGACGGCGTCGAGCACCAGCTCGACAATGCCGGCAAGGAGCATCACCTTCACGGCGGTGCGGCCAGCTTTGGCAAGCGCAACTGGATCGTTGAAGGCCATGGCGAGGATTATTGCATCCTGTCGCTGATCAGCCGTGATGGCGAGGCGGGTTACCCTGGCACCGTGAGCGTGCGCGCCACCTTTCGGGTAACTGACAGCACGCTGGCCGTGACATATGAGGGCAGCACCAGCGCGCCAACTTTGTTCAATTTGGCCCACCATAGCTACTTCACACTCAAGGGTGTTGAAGGAGATATTCGCGACCATGTGATCACACTGCCCACAACGCGCTACACCGCAACGGGGGACGATCTGATCCCCACCGGCGAGATAGCAGACGCCACCGGCACTGACCGCGATTACACGAACGGCAAACCGATACGTGCCCGCACGCAGCTGGTGCTGGACGATAATTTCTGTGTGGCTGATGCACCGATGGACGAACTGGCGCTGGCCGCAAAAATAACCGCGCCCGACGCGCCGCTATCGCTTGAGGTGTGGAGCGACCAGCCCGGCATTCAGATTTATTGCGGCCACAAGATCGATTGCCCCGTGCCCGGCCTGGAAGGCTTACCGCTGAAACCGTGGGCCGGCATCGCGCTGGAGCCGCAGCTGTGGCCCGACGCTATCCACCATGAGCATTTTCCCAGCGTTGTGCTGCGGCCCGGTGAAACACGGGTGCAGCGCAGCGAGTTTAGATTCACCCCGACAGGCTGATGGCAGCATAATGCCGTCACGACCGCGTGGTTATTGAAGCCTTAACGGGCACGCCGTACCTTGCGCGCCTGTCGGTAGATATGCGGTGAATCATGATCAAACTGCTTCTGAGCTTCGTGCTCGCAGGCCTATTCAGTGTGGTGTCCGCCGCCGCGCAGCAAGTGCCATTGGCGCAGTCAAGCGTGGTGTTGCCCGCAACTTTGCAAAGCACCGATTTGCCAAGGCCACGACCGGCAGACGCGCCCGACATTACCGGCTCGACCAATAATTTTGTCGCCAGCGTTGCGAGCGCTCTTCGCCCGGCACAACGGGTGACCAACCGGGCGCCAGTCGCCCGAACGCCCGGACGCAACGTGCCAATTGAAACCATGATCGGGCAGATGCTGCTTCTTGGCTTTTGGGGCGATGATGCCGGCGATAGCTGGCCCCGCACCCTGGCCGCGCAGGTTCGTGACGGCAAAGTTGGCGGCGTGCTGTTCCTCGCCCACAATATCAAAAGCGCCAGCGGCGTGAAAAGCCTGGCCAGACTATTCCAGAATGCGGGTGCAAGCGTACCCCCCTTTATCTCCATCGATCAGGAAGGTGGCCAGGTGGAGCGCCTCAACAGACGCGTAGGCTTCACTGAAATTCCGTCCGCCTGGGCCATTGCGCAGCGGGGCACGGTGCAGCAGGCCACAGCCACCTATGGTGACCTGGCGCGGCGTCTGCGGTCCTGGGGGTTCAACACCAATTTTGGTCCAGTGCTGGACCTCAACACCAATCCGTCCAACCCAATTATTGGACGCAAGAACCGGGCTTTCAGCGGCCGCACCGAGATTGCCGCTAAATATGCCCGCGCTTTTGTGGACGTCCACAGGGATGCGGGGGTTGTTACCTCGGTAAAGCATTTTCCTGGCCATGGTTCGAGCAAGCGCGACAGCCATCGCGGTTTCACAGATATCAGCTCGACCTGGCAGACCGGCGAATTGGAGCCATTTCGCCGGCTGATTGATGAGAACCGCGCTGACATGGTGATGGTGGGGCATTTGTTCTTGGAACAATATGAACCCCGCACAGCCAAGCCGGTCCCCGCGTCTCTGTCGCCCCAAGTGGTGCAGGGCCTGCTTCGCAACGAGCTCGGCTATGATGGTGTGGTGATTACCGACGATCTGGATATGGGGGCGATCCGCAATCAGTTTTCGCAGGACGAGACCATTTTGCGCGCCGTACGGGCTGGTGTGGACGTACTCATATTGTCGAATTCAGCACGTCCGGACGTTAATTTGCCTGATCGGGTGATAGCGATGCTGGCACGTGCTGCGGCTCAAGACCCCGCCATCAAAAGCAATATCGAGCGTTCATACTGGCGCATCATGCGGCTCAAACAGCGCCTTCGATAGGCTATTGCGCGGCTTCGGCCCGCAACATGTCCATGGTTTCTGCCGTTGCCAGAGCCGTGGCCGCCAGCTGCTCGCGCGTATGGTCGGCCTGCAAGAAAAACCTCAGCCGGGCTTTGCGTTCCTCAACTGCGGGCGTGATGATGGGCAAGGAATAATAGCCCCGTTCCAGCAATGCCTGCGAACTTTTGAGCGCAACAAGCGACGACCCCGTGATTGCGGCCACAACCGCTTGGCCTTCCGAGAAGCCCGTGTCCACGCCGTGTTTGCGCAACTCATCGGTGAAAAAAGCACCATTTGCCTGGAGCCGCTCAACGCGATCAGGCTCGCTTTGCATCACCCGCAGGGCCGCAAGATTAGCCGACGCCAGCACTGGGCTCAGGCCCACCGAAAAAACGAAGCCTGGTAGCGACAGCTTGAGATAATCGATCAGCGTTTCGCAGCCAGCGAGATATCCCCCCGCGCCGCAAAGGGTCTTGGACAAAGTCCCCATCCAAATATCGACGAGCTTGGGGTCAACATCCTGCGCTTCGAAAGAGCCGCGACCCGTTTTACCCAACACGCCCAGCCCATGGGCCTCATCAACCATGAGTAGTGTCCGGTGGCGACGCTTGATCTCGGTCAATTTCGCCAATGGGGCGCAGTCGCCATCCATCGAATAAAGGCCTTCAACCACTATTATGCACTTTTCGAACTGGCCGCGCACCTGGTGCAACAATTCGTCCAGTGCCGCCATATCATTGTGCGGAAACGTGCGCCGCGCCGCCGATGAGCGCTGGCCGCCGACATAGATTGAGTTGTGGGCCAACGCATCCATGATGATCAGATCTTTGGGCCCGAACAGATGGGTCAACACATTTACGTTGGTGGCATGGCCGGAGACGAGAACCATGGCAGCTTCCTGGCCGTAATTCTCAGCCAATGCCGCTTCCAGCTCGCCGTGAATGGTGCGCTCGCCCGACACAAGGCGCGATGCGTTGGCGCTGGTGCCATAGTGATCAACGGCAGCACGGGCCGCTTCACGCACATCGGCGTGTTCGCCCACGGAGATATAGTCATATGAACAGAAATTGACGGTCGATTTGCCGTTAATCTCCACCACCGCGGCACCACTGTCCGCCGTATGGCGCATATATGGGTTGCCCAGACCGAC
>JBCDIB010000194.1:0-5158 GCA_038749385.1 Pseudomonadota bacterium
CAGCTCGGCCTCCAGATCACCGACTTGGTCGGTCTGGTAAGCGGGCTCAGCCGGTTCGAACTGGTTACCACCGGACACAATGCGCGCCAGCTCCACCAAGGGATCTTCATCGACAACAGTTTGCGGCGCTGCAGCGCGGGGATCGTTAGACATCAATCGTTCCCAAACTCATGGGCGAGCCAAAACGCGGCCCGCCGGGACTTGCGGTGTACAATCTTTGCCAGCGCAATCTGGCGCTGAAATGGCAGGACCTACCGCATTTCGTCGGGTGCTGAGGCTCCAACAATGCCGAGACCGGCCGCAAGAACGTTTTGAACACCCTTCACAAGCGCAAGACGCGCCGTACTCAAGTCTCGCTGGTTAGCGTTAATAAAGCGTAATTCCGGGGTTTCCTTACCGCGCGACCAATGGCTGTGGAGCAAGTTTGCGAGATCATACAGGTAGAATGAGATGCGGTGCGGTTCCTGCGCCTTGGCGGCGGATGCCACCAGCCGTGGCCATTCGCCCAGCTTGCGCATCAGTGCCCCCTCCCCCTCATCCGTGAGCAACGAAAGATCGGTAGCGGTAAGCTCGTTTGGGTCAAAGCCTGGCATGTCAGCGGCAGCCTGCCGGAACAGAGATGAACAGCGGGCGTGGCCGTACTGCACGTAAAACACGGGGTTGTCCTTGGACTGCTCGGTCACCTTGGCGAAATCAAAGTCCAAGGGCGCGTCGTTGCGGCGGTAGAGCATCATGAAGCGCACGGCGTCCGCGCCAACTTCATCCACCACATCGCGCAGAGTTATAAAGGTCCCTGCCCGTTTGGACATGGTCACCGGTTCGCCGTCGCGGAACAGCTTCACCAGCTGACACAGCTTCACATTCATCTGCGTTTTGCCGCCGGAAACGGCCTTAGCCACGGCTTCCAACCGTTTGACATAACCGCCATGATCCGCGCCGAGCACGTAAACTGTTTCGTCAAAATTACGGGAAAACTTGTCCGCGAAATAGGCCACGTCGGACGCGAAATAGGTGTAGCTACCGTCAGACTTCATAAGTGGACGGTCAATATCATCGCCCACCTGAGTCGTGCGCATCAGCGTCTGTTCCCGGTCTTCCCAGTCCTCCGGCAGTTGGCCTTTGGGTGGTGGCAACGTCCCCTCGTAGACGAGATCGCGGGCCCGTAGCTCTTCGATTATCCTCGAAACGGGCGTTTCGTTACCGCCTTCGATCAAAGCTTCGTGGAGCGATTTTTCTGAAAAGAATACCTCCTGCTCGACACCCAATTGCGTAAGGTCATCCCGGATCATATCCATCATGGCAGCCATGGCGTGCTTACGCACGACTGGCAGCCAATCGGCTTCATCTTTGCGTTCGAGGTCCTCGCCAAACTCTTTTGCCAGCGCGGTGCCTACAGGCTTGAGGTAATCACCGGGATACAGGCCTTCCGGAATTTGGCCGATCTCCTGACCCAGGGCTTCGCGATAACGCAAGAAGGCTGACCGAGCGAGCACATCCACCTGTGCGCCTGCGTCGTTGACATAATATTCGGTGACGACCTCATCGCCACCAAAAGCCAACAGATTGGCCAGTGCGTCACCATAAACGGCACCCCGGCAATGGCCTATATGCAGTGGGCCGGTGGGGTTAGCCGATACATATTCGACGTTGACACGACGGCCTGTCGCGGGCAGCGAACCAAAACGCGAGCCTTCTTCAACGGCGGCCCGGGTCACCGCAGCCCAAGCTTCAGGGCGCAACGTCATGTTGATGAAGCCCGGACCTGCAATGGCAACGGACTCAATACGCGTGTCCGCCTGCAACTGCTCCACAAGGCCGTTCGCGATCTCACGGGGGTTGCGGCTCAGGGGCTTCGCAAGCACCATGGCCGCATTTGTTGCCATGTCGCCGTGGTTCACGTCGCGGGGTGGCTCCACAGTGACCCGAGAGATCAGCTTCGGATCCAAATCGGCAACACCATCAATGGTTTTGACAGCCTCTTGGACAAATTGAGTCAGGTCTTCAAACAGGTTCATCGAACGTCTTTCTGGGAACATCGCGCGCATAATTGGCTACAAAGCGCCGCCGCCAATGGCGGGGCGCTAGCGCAAAGTTGGGGCATCGTCAAACAAGCGCGCCGCTTCCCGCAGGGCGAAATCGTCTGTCATCCCCGCTATGTGATCGCACACGGCGCGGTGTAGCGATGTCCTGTGCAAAGCTTCATCGATACCTGCTTCAGCCGGGGAGCCCAGATAGAAGTCAAACAAACGGCTGACCAAATCCGCCGCCGGTTCCATGACGGCCATGACTTTTGTATGCCGGTACATGCGGTGAAACAGAAAATCCCGTAGCACATTCAACTCGGCAGTCAGATCTTCGGAGAAATCCAACACCTGCACGTTGGCCGCGCGCACTTTGTCTGGCGACGATATCTCGCTCTCTTTCAGCCGCTTAAGGCTGGTGAAAATCGCATCTTCTACCATCTCAGTGATGAGTTTGCGGGTCACGAATGCGCCCAACCGGTCAGGTGGACAGCCTGATGCAGTGCTCATCAAACGCGCGATGAGTGGCACCTCGGACAGGTCTGACAATGTGAAGAGCCCGGCCCGCAGGCCGTCATCTATGTCAGCGGAATTGTAGGCTATGTCGTCAGAGATCGCGGCTGCCTGCGCCTCTAAAGACGCGAAACTGTCGAGCCGCAGATTATGGCGCTGGTTATATTCAGCGATGATTGGCGGCAGCTCGTCGCTTTCAGCGTGGGGTCCAAGGATCGGGCCATTGTGCTTAATCAGGCCCTCAAGCGTTTCCCAGCTCAAATTCATCCCATCAAAAGTCGGGTATGGCGTCTCTAGCTCGGTGACGATCCGAAGCGCTTGGGCGTTGTGCTCGAAGCCGCCAAGATCCGCCATTTTGGCTTCCAATGCCCGTTCGCCGGCATGGCCGAATGGCGTGTGGCCAAAATCGTGAACCAACGCCAAAGCTTCCGCCAAATCTTCGTCCAGACGTAGCGACCGCGCGATGGACCGCGCGATCTGGCTGACTTCGATGGAGTGGGTAAGCCGCGTGCGATAATGGTCGCCCTCATGGCTGACGAATACCTGCGTCTTGTGCTTGAGACGACGAAAGGCGGTGGAATGGATGATGCGATCGCGGTCCCGCTGAAAAGGTGTGCGGGTGAGACTCTGCGGTTCTTCGATTAAGCGGCCAAGTGTGCGGCGCGCATCGGTGGCCCAGGGCGCAAGCCCGCTGCGCCAATTCAACGTATCGTCCACAAATCTGCCCCTTAATATCGCCCTTTATCACGTCTTGCTATCGCAGCATGTGTGAATGCACTTTGCGTGACGGTGTTTAGCGCCTATCTGTTAACACAACCCATGCCAAACAACAGGCAAAGCGCATCAACGTTTCGAGGACATGATGGCGGAACAAACTGAAATGCCGGTGGAAGTGAGCGACGCGGCAGCCGCACGCATCGCAGCCATTTTGGCCAAGGAAGAGAAAAGCGACGCCCTGCGTGTGTCCGTCGAAGGTGGTGGCTGCTCAGGCTTTTCCTACAAATACGATCTGACCGACACGGAAATCGATGGCGATCTCATCATTGAAAAAAGCGGTGCACGCGTACTGATCGACCCGATCTCGGTGCCTTACCTTGAAGGCTCGGTGATTGATTTTGTCGACGATCTTATGGGGCAATCGTTCCAGATCAAGAACCCCAACGCCACGGCAAGCTGCGGTTGCGGCACGAGTTTCTCCATCTGATGACCGCTTCGCAAGATGCGGAAGCGCTTTCCGTAGCCACTTGGAATATCAACGGCATCAAGGCTCGCATCGACGTGCTGCTTGCTTGGCTCGCAGAGGCAAAGCCGGATATTGTGTGCCTGCAGGAGATCAAGAGCGAGGATGCGCCTTTCCCGCGCGGCCCGATTGAAGACCTTGGTTATAATGTCGAAACCCACGGCCAGAAGGGCTTCAACGGCGTGGCCCTTCTATCGCGTCTGCCCTTTGATGAAGTGCAACGCGGACTGCCCGGCGACGATGAAGATGTGCAGGCCCGGTTCATTGATGGCTGGTTCAGTTGGGCCGGTGGCGCGCTCAATGTCGCATCGCTTTATCTCCCCAATGGCAACCCGGTGGAGACACCCAAATTCGACTACAAGCTGGCATGGATGGACCGGCTCAAGGCGCTGGCAAGCGAAAAGCTAACGCTGGAAACGCCATTTATTTTGGCGGGCGACTACAACATCATCCCCCACGCTGAAGACTGTTTCGATCCAATTGTTTGGGATGGTGACGCCCTTTTTCGGCCGGAGAGCCGATCAAAGTTCTTTGAGCTTTGCAATTTAGGGCTGACTGAAGCCGTTCGGCACACAACAGATGCTGCGCCTGCCTACACATTCTGGGACTATCAGGCCGGTGCATGGCCCAAGAATAATGGCATTCGAATCGACCATCATTTGTTGAGCCCGGATGCCGCCAACATGCTGGCGGAAACACGAATCGACAGCCATGTGCGCGCGTGGGAAAAGCCGTCTGACCACGTGCCGGTTGTCGTTACACTCCGCAGCTAGCCCGCGATCGTCCCTCGGGCTTATTTGACATTTCAGCGTTTCCGTTGTGCATTTACGTTATGGAACGCCCGCTTACCTCCGCAGTCGTCTTCACACTTGCCTCAACATTGCTCGTTGGGCTGAGGACACCAGCACTCGCAGAATTCAATGGCCAACCGTGCCAATGCCGCTCGAAGGAAGGCAAGGTGGACGAAGGTACGGTGATGTGTATCACCACGCCTAGCGGTGAAAAACTGATGCGCTGCGAAATGGTGTTGAACAATTCAGCCTGGGTGCCGATTGCCAATGGATGTGCCGTTGGCAACCTTGATGCACCCAATTATTCGCCGGCGGGCAACGATCTATTGCGGGTTCGTCTCGGCCTGAGCTAGCTCCACCGCGCGGCGCCGCTGATCTTCATTTGCAATTGAATAGGCCTGCTCCTGCGCCGACTGAATAGCCGGAAGCTCCGCGCCTTTTGCATGGCGCAAAGCGATTGTCAGAAACTTCAATCCCTGCACCACATCACGGCGGATGTGCTGGCCTTCAATCAACATGTTGCCCAGGCGGGCCGCTGCCTTCACATGGCCTTTGCGGGCGGCAAGCACCAGCACACGCGTGGCTTGGCGGCG
>JBCDIB010000195.1:0-5121 GCA_038749385.1 Pseudomonadota bacterium
ATGGTGGAATATCACGGTTCACAATGCGGTTTTTGTACGCCGGGCATAGTGATGAGCCTGTATGCATTGTGGATGCGGTCCGCAGATTATTCGGAGTTGGACGTGGAGCGTGCGTTGCAGGGCAATCTGTGTCGCTGCACCGGCTATGCCCCCATTATCCGCGCTGCGATGGTTGTGCGCGACGACCCGCGCATGGATGGCATGCAACGCGAGCGTGAAGCGGTGATTGGAAAACTGACGGATTGGGCGGCGGACAGCGCTGACATTATGGGCGGCAATTCGGAGCCGTTTGTTGTGCCAGCCACAGCAAAGGCCATGGCGGCCCACCTGGCCAACAAACCGCACGCAACCATTGTCTCAGGCTCCACCGATGTCGGCTTATGGGTTACCAAACACATGCGCGCCATTGCCCCGGCCATTTTCATGCACCGACTGGCAGAGCTTGAAGCGGTGACGGTGGCTGATGGCAAAATGCGCATCGGGGCGCGTGTCACCTATACGGATATGCAACCATATATCGACCAACACATGCCGCATCTGTCCGAGGTGTGGTGGCGGATCGGCGGCGATCAGGTTCGAAATATGGGCACGATCGGAGGCAACATCGCCAATGGGTCGCCCATCGGAGACACGCCGCCCGGTTTCATAGCCTTGGGTGGCGAAGTGGTGCTGGGCAGTGCCAAGGGGCAGCGTTCGGTGCCGCTGGAAAAGTTCTTCATCGAATATGGCAAACAGGATCGCCAGGACGGTGATTTCGTGGAAGCGCTGCTGGTCAACCTGCCGACGGCTGGCAGCTTCAACGCTTGCTACAAAATTTCAAAACGTAAGGACGAAGACATCTCTGCAGTGTGCGGGGCGTTTCACGTTCAGATGGATGGGGAGACCGTATCAACCGCCCGCTTTGCTTTTGGCGGCATGGCTGGAACGCCCGCCCGAGCTGGCAAAGCCGAAGCCGCGTTGACCGCAGGCGGCTGGAACGAAGCTTCCGTTCGCGCAGCCATGGCGGCCATGGCAGAAGATTTCTCGCCGTTTACCGATGTGCGGGCCACGTCTGCCTATCGCATGAAAGTCGCGCAAAATTTGCTCTATCGCTTCTGGCTCGAACATGGAGCTGCGGCCAATGACGTGGTGCGACTGCCCGGGACGGCAAGATTGGAGGCGGCGCAATGAACCAGCATCCAAACGTGGCGCGCATGGTGCAGGGCGTCAAACATAGCGCCAAACAAAGACAGCCTGACGAAAAGAAGAACCCCTCCGCCGCCCATGAGAGTGCGGCTCTCCACGTTGTCGGCTCCGCACGATATCTCGACGATCTGCCGGAGTTTGAAGGCACCGTCCACGCCTATTTGGGCCTGTCCACCATTGCCCACGGACGTATCAAGTCCATAAATCTTGATGCCGTCCGCACGGCACCGGGAGTGCTGGATGTGCTCGTTGCCGCAGATTTGGACGGCCATAATGACGTCAGCCCAACCGGCGCCAAGGACGACCCGGTTTTCGCAGAAGTTGAAGTTATGTTTCACGGCCAGCCCGTGTTCGCCGTGGTGGCAGAAACGCGTGCGCAGGCCCGAAATGCGGCCCAACTCGCTCAGGTGGTATATGACGAGCTGCCCCACGCGCTGACGGTGGATGCGGCCCGTAAAGCGGGGATGGACCTTGTCTGGCCCGGCATGAAGCTGAAGCGAGGTGATGCCGCCAAGGCTCTCCATGAGGCCACCAACAGGTTGGACGGCCGTATGACAATTGGCGGCCAGGACCATTTTTATCTCGAGGGCCACATTGCCTACGCCGTGCCAGGTGAGGCCGGGAACATGGTCGTCCACTCATCCACCCAGCACCCCACGGAGGTGCAGCATATGGTGGCGCACTGCCTTGGCCGCACCATGGGCGATGTGCGCGTGGAAGTGCGGCGTATGGGGGGCGCCTTTGGAGGCAAAGAAACCCAATCCAACCTGTTTGCAGTGGTAGCCTCGCTCGCCGCGACAAGACTGAACCGACCGGTCAAAATCCGCCCTGACCGAGACGACGACATGATCGCCACCGGCAAGCGCCATGACTTTGTGGCTGACTATGCGGTGGCCTTTGACGATGACGGCGTAATAGAGGCGGTTGACGGGACGTTTGCCGCGCGTTGCGGTTTCTCGGCGGATCTGTCCGGCCCGGTGACGGACCGGTCGCTGTTCCACGCCGACAATTGCTACTTCTACCCAGCTGTTGAACTGCGGTCAGAACCGCGCCGAACGCATACGGTATCCAACACCGCCTTCCGCGGCTTTGGCGGCCCGCAGGGGCTGATTGTGGCCGAGCGCATTGTCGAAGAGATCGCCTATAAACTCGGCCGTGACCCGCTGGACGTTCGCAAGGCCAATTTTTACGGCACGAGCGATCGCAATATCGCCCCTTATCACCAGACCATCACGGACAACATCATCGCCCGTGTTGTGGACGAGCTAGAAGCCAGCTGCGATTACAGTGCAAGACGCGCCGAGATCATTAAAAGCAATGCCAAGTCGCCCATTATCAAGCGGGGTATTGCGCTGACGCCTGTGAAGTTTGGGATCTCGTTTACAGCAACATTCTTCAATCAGGCCGGGGCGTTGTTGCACATCTATCGCGATGGCTCCGTGGTCGTGAACCATGCCGGCACTGAGATGGGGCAGGGTCTTAACACGAAGGTCGCCGGTGTGGTCGCTCAAGAGCTGGGCCTGCCGGTCCGAGCCATCAAAGTGACGGCCACAGATACCTCTAAAGTGCCCAATACATCCGCCACAGCCGCGTCATCCGGGGCGGATTTGAACGGGATGGCTGCCCTGCTGGCCGCCCGTACTATCATCGACCGCCTTCGGGACTTTGCTGTGGCCACAACGGGCGTGAGGGCAGAGGATTTTGCATTGGAGAATGGCAATGTGCTGTTGGGCAGCAAGACGATACCCTTCGCGCAGTTTGTCGATCAGGCCTATCTCGCTCGCATTCAGCTGTCGGCCACCGGTTTTTACAAAACACCGGAAATCCACTGGGACCGCGAGAAGGGCACCGGCCGCCCGTTCTTTTATTACGCCTATGGCGCGGCGTGCTCAGAAGTGGCGGTGGACACGCTGACCGGTGAGTATGAAGTGCTGCGAACCGACATTTTGCACGACGTTGGCAACTCGCTGAACCCGGCGCTTGATCGTGGCCAGGTCGAGGGCGGCTTTGTGCAGGGCATGGGCTGGCTCACCACCGAAGAATTGTGGTGGGACGATCAGGGTAAATTGCACACCCACGCGCCCTCTACCTATAAAATTCCCCTGGCTTCCGATGTGCCCCGCGAGTTCAACGTCAAGCTGGTGCCATGGTCGCAAAACCCCGAGCGCACAATCCGTCGCTCCAAAGCCGTCGGCGAGCCGCCCTTTATGCTGGCTGTATCGGTGTTCGAAGCGTTGGGTATGGCGACGGCGAGCCTGGATGATTATCGCACCTGTCCTAAGCTCGATGCACCTGCAACGCCGGAACGCGTGTTGATGGCCTGTGAGGCCATGCGGGACGTGGCGGCGGCAAGATGATCTCATCGGAAGATGTCGGCCTATTTGCAACCGCACAACCCTGCGTGCTGGTTCGCGTGGTTGCCACGGCTGGGTCCGCACCCCGCGGCGTCGACGCCTTTATGTTGGTGAGCCGATCCGAGTGCTTGGGCACCATCGGTGGCGGGCAACTGGAATATCTTGCCATTGATCATGCGCGGCAAATCCTGGCCGGCAAGGGTGGCAACACACACGAAAGCGTCGCTCTGGGTCCTGACATCGGCCAGTGCTGTGGCGGCCGGGTGAATTTGTCTTTTGATGTTGCAGAAGGCAGCGCACTCACCGCACTGCTCAATGAGATGGATGCCGACGAAACGTCTCGTCCGGCCGTCTATGTGTTTGGCGGCGGACATGTGGGGCGGGCGCTGTGCAAAGTTTTGGATGGCCTGCCTGTCGCTACCTATTTGGTGGAAACCCGTCCGGATGCACCAGCCATGGCGTTGGACCTTCCGCGGCTTTCCAAACGCGTCACGGCCATACCAGAGGAAGTGATTTCCGGTGCGCCTGCTGGCTCCGTTTTCGTGGTCCTCACCCACGATCATGCCCTCGATTTTCTAATCGCCGCCAAGGCGCTCACCCGGGCGGATGCGGCCTATGTTGGCATGATCGGCTCTGCCACCAAGCGCGCGAAATTCAATGGTTGGCTCAAGCAAGAGGGTCGTGCACCCGCGCGGGACCTGGTGTGCCCCATGGCCCCTGCCGCGAGCGCTGACAAACGCCCAGAAGTGTTGGCGGTGCATTTCGCTGCAGAAATTATGGCAGCGATAACCGCCCATCAAACCCAATTGGAGACCCGCCTTGTCGCTGACCCAGCTCATTGAAGATATGCCCAAAACCGAGTTGCATCTGCACATTGAAGGTACGCTGGAGCCGGAAATGATGATGGCGCTGGCCCAGCGCAACAAGGTGTCGCTACCCTACGACAAAGTGGAAGACATTCGTGCGGCTTACGAGTTTTCCAACCTTCAGGATTTTCTGGACGTTTATTATCGGGGCATGAGCGTGCTTGTAACGCGCGAGGACTTTTTTGACCTCACATGGGCTTACCTAAATCGTGTTGCGGCTCAAAATGTTGTCCATGTTGAGATTTTCTTTGATCCTCAGGGGCACACGCCGCGCGGCGTATCCTTTGACACTGTTCTGGGCGGCATAACGGATGCGCTGGATAAGGGGCGTTGCGATCTGGGGATTACGTCAAAGCTGATCATGTGTTTCTTGCGTCACCTTGACGAGGACGGCGCATTTGAAGCGCTCGGCCATGCACGCAAGAATAAAAGCCATATTCATGGCGTTGGGCTGGACTCGTCTGAGCTGGGCAATCCGCCGGAAAAATTTGCCCGAGTGTTCGCTGAGGCTGCTGAAGAAGGCTTTGCCCTGATGGCACATGCTGGCGAGGAGGGGCCTCCAGAGTATGTTTACGGTGCGCTGGATACATTGAAGGTCCACCGCATCGACCACGGCAACCGTGCGATGGAGGATCCGGCGCTGGTGTCTCGCCTGGCGGCTGAAGGCATGGCCATGACGGTGTGTCCGTTGTCCAACAAACGCCTTCAGGTCGTGC
>JBCDIB010000196.1:0-5110 GCA_038749385.1 Pseudomonadota bacterium
TCCGACGGCATATACAAGGGTTACGTGACCCAGCGCGGCATCACCCACATCCTCGGCGCAACCTATAGGGACGCCTGAGATGGCGCAGAGCTGGAAGCCAAACGCAGACCCGTCAGGTGCGCCTGACCTGATAAACACCGATTATGCGGCGGGTGGGAAACGGCTGTCGCCCCTTCGCAGCGGCATCGACAGGCTTGCAGGTGCAATTCGCCTGACCGACGCATTAGAGTCCGACGCGGCCGCTCGAGCCATGCGGTTCGGAGTTTTGGTGCTGGTTTTCCTAGCTGGTGTCTGGTCGTGGAGTTCAGGACTGCTGCCCGCGATCTGGGACCTGCGAGACGACATACTCTTTCTTCTCAACGAGCATCTATATCTGGTTGCCGTTTCCGGTGGCCTTGCCATCCTGATCGGCCTGCCGCTGGGCATCCTTCTGTCCCGCCCTTACATGCGCAAATATGCTGAGGCGCTAATGCAGGTGCTGAACGTCGGCACCACCATTCCCACACTGGCCATACTGGCTCTTTCCATGTCGGTTCTCGGTATCGGCAAAACGCCAGCGATCTTCGGCCTGTTTATTGCAACTTTGCTGCCCATCGTTCGCAACGCATATGCGGGATGTCAGGCTGTTGCGCCGCATCTTATCGAAGCGGCGACCGGCATGGGTATGACACCGACACAGATCCTTTGGCGTGTCGAGATTCCCAATGCGCTGTTTGTGATGTTTGCGGGCATTCGCACCGCCTTGGCCATCAATGTGGGCACCGTGCCCCTGGCCTTCCTGATCGGTGGCGGCGGACTGGGCGAACTCATATTTCAAGGCATTGCGCTGAACGATTTTGCCATGATGTTGGCGGGCGCAATCCCAGTCGCTTTTCTCGCGGTGCTGGTGGACTTCATCCTCTCGCAAGCGCAGCTTTGGCTGGTGCCTAGAGGCGTGAACCCACTCCGTAAGTGAATAAAGTCGTGGTGGCTGGAGCCTTTGGCGCTTGGGCGAGATCAACGCTTCATAGCAATTGCGCTGGGCTTAGAGAGCGAGCGGCAGCTGAGCGCGAAAAATCGAATATATACGCTCATAGGCGCACTGGCGTTGGCGGCACGGATGTTCGGAACCTTTGACCACTGCAATTGAAATCCGAGGGTGGCATGCGCGCGATTGTTTATGAAGGCTTTGGTTCAGCACCAAGTCTTCAAACCGTTCCCGATCCCACTCCGCCCGCCGACGGGGTGGTGATAGGTGTTCGTGCTACCGGCGTTTGCCGCAGCGATTGGCACGGTTGGGTCGGCCATGATCCGTCTATCGAGCTGCCCCACGTGCCTGGCCACGAGTTCGCTGGAACGGTGCTGGAGGTGGGGCCCGAAGTTCGCCTGTGGCGCAAGGGCGATCGGGTCACCGTTCCATTTGTGGTGGCGTGCGGTCAGTGCCAGCATTGCCATGCTGGCCATCAGCAAGTTTGCGACCGGCAAGTGCTGCCGGGATTTACGTGTTGGGGCTCTTTCGCCGAGGCCGTAGCCGTGGCGCGGGCGGACACCAACCTTGTGCGCCTTCCCCATGACATGTCCTTTGCAACCGCAGCGAGCCTGGGATGCCGTTTCTCCACTTCGTTTCGCGCCGTGGTGGACCAGGGTAAGGTTTCCGCAGGCCAGTGGGTGGCCGTGCATGGCTGCGGAGGTGTTGGCCTTTCTGCAATCATGATTGCTGCTTCGGTCGGCGCAAATGTAATTGCCGTGGATCTGGCGGACGATGCACTGAGGCTCGCAAAGCAGCTTGGAGCAGCAATCACCGTCAATGCGGCGGATGTGAGTAGCGTTGTGGAAGCAGTAAGAGACGCATCAGCCGGGGGAGTACATGTCTCCATTGACGCCTTGGGGCATCCAACGACCTGCTTCAACTCTGTTGCCAATTTGCGCACCCGCGGCCGACACGTCCAAATCGGATTGATGGTTGGAGAACACGCATCTCCAAAGCTTCCGATGGATCTGGTCATTGCCAAGGAGCTTGAGATATTGGGCAGCCACGGAATGCAAGCCCACCGCTACGGCGCCATGATAGCGATGATACAGTCTGGCAAATTGCGGCCGGAGAAACTCGTGGGGCGCGAAATCTCGCTTGAGCAAGGCATCGAGGCAATGATGAGCATGAACGATCACAGTTCACCAGGCGCAACGGTGATCACGAGCTTCTAACGACTTGTCAGACTGGCGACGGGCACAGTCACCTCATCGCCCACACAGCGCCATCGGCAACACGAGCCCAATAGACCTGATGAAGTGAGATTAAATCTCTGACGGGAGACGCGGCCACTAAAACCCCGAGTTTACGGCGCTCTTGGACGCAAAAGAAATCATATCAGATACTTAGAGAAGCTGGCTGGGGTGGTAGGATTCGAACCTACGGTGCACGCTACCAAAAAGCGTTGCCTTACCACTTGGCTACACCCCAACAGCGTTGGTCTATTAAACCGTTCGTACAAGGGCTTCAAGGGCTGTTTGCGGGTTATATAGGGGTGCGGCCATTTGTTGGTTTGGGGCGCACGAAGGCGTCGCGTGCGTCTTCGCAAACCTCACGGCAAATGCACCCCTCCAAATGATCGTTCACCAAACCCACCGACTGCATGAAAGCGTACATGGTGGTGGGGCCGACAAAGCTCCAGCCTCGCTTTTTGAGGTCTTTTGACAAGCGTTGGGATGCGTCAGTCTGCGCGAGTTTGCCAACCGTTTCAAATGTCACGCGGTGGGGGCGCTCCTCCGCCGGCGGCTCAAAGGCCCAAATATATGCGGCGAGGGATCCAAACTCCTTTTGCACGTTCTGTGCGCGAACGGCATTGTTGATGGTGGAGCGAATTTTGCCCTGATGTCGCACTATCCCGGCGTCTGCCAGGCAGGCTTGGACCTCGGTCTCGCCAAATTGGGCGACTTGACTGATCTCGAAGTTTGCGAAGGCAGCACGAAAATTGTCCCGTTTGCGCAGAATGGTCAGCCACGACAGGCCTGACTGAAAACCTTCAAGGCATATCTTTTCAAAAAGCGCATTGTCGTCCGCCGTGGGACGTCCCCACTCACTATCATGGTAGGCCATGTAGTCCGGCTGGCCGCCATGCCACCAGCAACGGGGCTGGCCGTCAGGTCCTTCGACCAGTCCCTGGGCAAACTTGATCATGCAACGTCTCTCCACTTCAGTTATTTATGTTTGGTGCCGGTAGCGGCGCGCCGCAACCCGCCGACAACCCAAAAGATGAATGGTTAGTTCAGATGCGTGCCTTTCGATTTGCAGTCTTGGCCTCTGCCATGTTTGCCGCAGTGATCACTTGGGGGGAAATGTCGGCCAAAGCGCAGACCACACAGGCTGATTTGATCGCCGGTTTCAACGCCACGGTGTTCGGATCAGAATATACACCCGGGCGGCGCCAGACAGCCTATGTGCGCAAATTCGTTCGTCAGGTGCGTGTGCACATTGACGACCGGTCATCACGCGGTCGGGCGTCGCAGGCGCGGGCTTTCTTGCTTGGGCTCAACCGCGATATTCGGGGTTTGTCGTTGCGCACGGTGGCAACGAAGCTAACGGCAAACTTCCGGCTGATCATCGTGGACCACACAGACTACAACCGCACGGTGCAGCAGGAGGTGTATGGCAACAGCTCTACCCCCGTGCGCGGACGCTGTATCGTCCGCTCGTTCTTTACCCGAACCGGCATTAGACGCGCCACGGCGGTGATCGTATCGGATCGTGGTGAACGCCTTTTTCGACGGTGTCTGATCGAGGAAACGCTGCAAGGGCTTGGTCCGCTGAATGAAGACCGCCGGCTCATGCAATCGGTGTTCAATGATGCATCGCGGCAGACCACTTTCACCCGCTTCGACCGCTTGGTGATGAACATGCTTTATGATCCGATGCTGCTGGTTGGCACCAGCCAGGACAGAGCCCAGCCTTTGTTGCCGCAACTCTACCGGCGCGCGCGGGCTCACGTGGATCGCTGACGTTATTTGCTCGGTCATGACGGAAAGAAAGCGTTAACTGCGCTTGGGAACCGCTGGCTAACCGTCGCGGCAGGAAAGCAAATGGTGAACGGTTAGATTCACATTTGGCTTCAATTTGAACGGCATTCTCGATGGCAAAGCAGCCGCGCCTCCCCGCGCTGCGCAGAGGAATGTTTGTTATGCGTCTTTCCCCAATCCAAAAACTCCGCGCTGTGCGCGCAAGGGCTGCCCTCACCGCTCCAGCCTTTAGACCAGCCATTGGCGCGTGTGTTTTCGTGTCCCTGAGCATGCTTGCCGCTCCTGCCCACGCTGACCGCTATGCCGACAATCCGCCGGTCATCCTGTCTCCAGGCCTCACCCAGCCATGGCTGCTGCAATTGGGGCACACGGCACCGCCCCGTGCAATCCAGCAACAACGGGCCCAGCAACAACGGGCCCAGCAAAAACGCGTCCAGCGGGCCAGCGTGCGGGCCGCCCGGCCAGCTCAACAACAAACCCGGCGGGTCGCACCGCAAAGACAGGGACTCGATCCGCAATTCCTACCGGTGACGGTGGACTATTCCACGTCTCACAAACCCGGCACCATCATCATTGATACACGCACCAAGCATTTGCATCTGGTGCTGCCAAACGGCAAGGCGCGGCGCTTTGGCGTGGGTGTGGGCAAAGCTGGCTTTGAATGGTCGGGCACAGAACGCGTGACCCGCAAAGCCAAGTGGCCCAGCTGGACCCCGCCCAAGGAGATGATTGCGCGCGAAGCGGCAAACGGGCGCATTATTCCCGATTTCATGCCCGGTGGCCAAGACAACCCCATGGGGGCACGTGCGCTCTATCTGGGTTCGACGCTTTACCGCATTCACGGCACGAATCAGCCTTGGACAATCGGCAAAGCATTGTCCTCTGGATGTATCCGAATGCGCAATCAGGACGTCACTGAATTGTATGAACGGGCGACCGTGGGTGCAAAAGTGATCGTCATATAGATTTACCCCGCAGCCGTGCGGTGTGGGCGCGTAATTGTGCAACATTGGCAGGCGCTATTCACCACTCGCAAACAAAGCCCCACAACAGGCTTTGACTCACGCGTGTGGGTGCACAATAACGGGACATAGAGAAGTTCTCCCAAGGTCATAGA
>JBCDIB010000197.1:0-5102 GCA_038749385.1 Pseudomonadota bacterium
AGATCGTTCTGCCTGACCTTTCCCGTACCCTTTATTATTCTGGGCTGCGCGAGACTGTTGATAGCTTTCCATGGGAAGCCTTCAAATTCGCTCGCTGCCGCACCCAATAGGAGACATTGAATGTCCTACGACCTTATAGTTATCGGCTCCGGCCCGGGCGGATATGTTTGCGCCATCAAGGCGGCCCAGCTTGGGCTGAAGGTAGCCGTTGTCGAAAAGCGAGCCACCTATGGTGGCACTTGCCTGAACATCGGCTGCATCCCGTCCAAAGCGCTGCTGCATGCCTCTGAAATGTTCCACGAAGCCGAGCATTCGCTCAAGACGCTGGGCGTCGACGTGGGCAAGCCTAAGCTCGATTTTGGTGCGATGATGAAGCACAAGGACGACACGGTAAAAGCCAATGTCGATGGTGTGGAATTTCTGTTCAAAAAGAACAAGATCGACGGCATCCACGGCCATGGCCGCATTGCGGGCGTTGGCAAGGTGGAAGTCGAAGCGGAGGACGGCACCAAGCAGACGCTGGAAACGAAAAACATCTGCATCGCCACCGGATCGGATGTCGCGGGAATTCCGGGCGTTGAAGTCGAGATGGACGAGCAAACCATCGTTTCCTCCACCGGCGCGCTGGAGTTGGATAAGGTACCGAGCAAGCTGATCATCGTCGGCGGCGGCGTCATTGGGCTGGAGCTCGGCTCGGTCTGGCACCGCCTTGGCGCGGAGGTAACGGTGGTTGAATATCTCGACACGATCCTCGGTGGGATGGATGGCGACACCTCTCGCCAATTCAAGCGCATCCTCGAAAAGCAGGGCATCAAGTTCGAGCTGGGTGCGAAGGTCACCGGCGTCGACAAGTCCGACAGCGGCGCGAAGGTGACATTCGAACCAGCAAAAGGTGGTGACAGCCAAAGCCTGGACGCGGACGTTGTACTCATCGCCACCGGTCGCCGCCCTTATACCGATGACCTCGGCCTCGACAGTGTCGGCATCACCACCGACCGTGGCATGGTGGAGATTGATGCTCACTTTAAAACCAGCGTGGACGGCATTTACGCCATTGGCGACGTGGTCCGCGGCCCAATGCTGGCCCACAAGGCTGAAGATGAGGGCGTGGCACTGGCCGAAATGCTGGCCGGCCAACAGCCCCATGTGAACTATGACGTCATCCCCGGTGTCGTTTACACCGCGCCCGAAGTGGCGTCCGTGGGCAAAACCGAAGAACAGCTCAAGGCCGATGGTGTGGCCTACACGTCGGGCAAATTTCCCTTCACCGCCAATGGCCGTGCCCGCGCCATGCAGGCAACCGACGGGTTTGTAAAAGTGCTGGCCGACAAGGAAACCGACCGCGTGCTCGGCGTGCATATTGTCGGCCACGCGGCGGGCGATCTGATCCACGAGGCCGCTGTGCTGATGGAATTTGGCGGCTCTTCGGAAGATTTGGCCCGCACCTGCCACGCCCATCCGACACTCAGCGAAGCGGTGAAGGAAGCGGCGCTGGCCACCTTTGCAAAGCCCCTCCACATGTAAGGCCTTCAATTGGCGGGCATTGGGATAAATGTAGTCCTCTTCGAGGAGTTCGAAGTGCTCGACGTGTTCGGGCCACTCTCGTTCTTTGGAATGCTGCCAGAGACCTTTTCGTGCCAGCTTACATCGATCGGCGGGGGCATGATTGCCAGCAGCGCAGGCCCGAGGGTAGAGACGGCTGCGCTGGACACCTCCAAGTTGAAAGACAACTGGCTCGTGGTCCCCGGTGGTCGCGGCACCAGAGCCTTAGTGCAGGATGCCAATTTCCTGGCCGCACTCAGTGAAGCCAGCGCCGCTACATCGCGGGTTTTGACAATATGCACCGGTTCGGGCCTGCTCGCCGCCGCAGGGGGCTTGGACGGCAAGAAAGCGACATCGAACAAGCTGGCGTGGGATTGGGCGACCGCACAATCCGACAAGGTGAACTGGGTTCGGCAGGCACGCTGGGTGACCGACGGAAAATTCACCTCCTCATCTGGAGTATCCGCCGGAATGGACGCCGCTCTGGCTTTGATCGCACAAAGCCAGAGCATTGAGATGGCGCGCCAAGTCGCCCGCTGGGGCGAGTATCGATGGAATGAGGATTGTAACGTCGACGAGTTTGCCTGATGCTTTGAAGCTGCATGAATGGGCATACGACCCCGGGTTCGGGGTGGCTAACCTGCTTGGAGATGAGCATGTCATCCGTACGAGAAGTCACCGCCACACTTGATCCCGACATTCTGCCCGGCGCGGACTGGGGGGATGCATATGAGGCCGAGATGGCCAGACCCTTCGCCAACGCCCGCGAGGCTGGCAATTGCATGGCGCAGAACTTTCCCGGATGGATGCAGCCAATGCTCAAACTGCGCGATGGGCTTACGTCCATCGTTGGCCTCAAGGGCACAAATGAATTGCAGGCAAAGGCCAATGAGGGCATGGACGCGGTGGCGTTCTTTCCGGTTATCAGCGAAACCCACGAGTGCCTGAACGTTGGAACCGATGACAAGCATCTCGATTTTCGGCTCCTGGTCGAAATCGACACAGCCCCGAGCGGAGCCCAGATCGTACGGCTGACGACGCTGCTCAAGCGACACAATTTTGGCGGCCGCGCTTACCTTGCCACCGTAATGCCGTTTCACCGCGCGGCCTGCAAAGGGGCGTTGGCAAACATGGCCAAGGCGCGATCCATGCCTCAGGCCGCCTGATGCGCTGGGCCATCGTCTCGACGGGCAACATCTCCAATCAGTTTGCACAAGCCTTCGAACACGCACCCACGGGAGCCGAACTGGTGGCGGTTTCATCCCGAACGCAGGCGAGTGCCGAAGATTTCGCCGCCCGTCACACTGTTCCAAAGGCTTTCGCCACCGCAGATGATATGTTTGCCGCAGCAATTGCCGACGTGGTCTATATCGGCGCGCTACATCCATACCATTTCGACCTGGCAGAAGCCGCACTCGAACACGGCCACCACGTGTTGTGCGAAAAGCCTATGACCATGAATTTGGCCGATACCATTCGGCTGACGGAGTTGGCCCAATCCAAAGGCCTGTTCCTGATGGAGGCCATCTGGGCACGTTTCCTGCCGGTGATGCAGCAGGTGGAGGCACAAGTGGAGACCGGCGTGATTGGAGAATTACGGTCCGTCGAGGCCAGCTTTTCCCTCGGTCGCCCATTCGACCCTTCCAATCGGCTGTATGACCCCGCTCAGGGCGGCGGTGCCATGCTGGATCTGGGCATCTATCCGCTATGGTTCGCCAGTTGGTTGCTGGGCCATGGCGAGATTGCCAAACTCGAAGTGATCGCGGCCCCCAGCGGCGTCGACGACACCGTGGCATTGAAGATGACGCATAATCGCGGCGCCACATCTCAAATCAGTTGTTCAATATCCGGTCCCAAGGGAGGCCCCGCCACCATCACCGGAACACAGGGCACCATCGCCATTGCAAGCCAGTTTTATTGCGCACAAGAACTTACAGTGAACCGCAGTGGCAACAGCCGGACGATTGCCTGCCCCATGGTAGGCAATGGCTATGCCCACGAAATCGCCCACGTGGAAGATTGCTTGGCCAAAGGGTTGGCCCAAAGCCCAGCTTTGCCCCACTCATTGTCATTGGAATTGGCGGCGAAAATGGACGCGGTGATAGCGCACACAGCACAATTGTAGCACTCAAAAACTAAGCCGACAGTGCCCTGTGAAGGGTCACTTCCTCACGCACAGTCTGCCGTTCACCACTGAAGAATTGCGAGATAAACGAGCCGCGAAGCAGAAGGCCTGCGGCCTCAAAGCGGGCGGACCTTTGGGCAGAGAAGCTCGCCACAGACCCTTCAAACCCACTCCGGGACGCGCGCAATTCCATCGCCGGCCATTTGCATACCAGTCGCCCGCAGCGAATGTGAACCACTGCCCGCAATTGCGTCTTCAACCCGTTGCATCGACCCTCAATTTCTACACTCACCACATCGCCATTTTCGGGATCGCCGGAACCGGGGGCAGAATTGGCGAGCCATTGGCCTTCCAGATCGTCGGCCGGGCAGATTCGAAGTGTGGCTTCGTCGGCAGGTTCCGGCGAGCAGGCACCAAGCAAGGGCAGCAAACACAAAGCCACCCACAGCTTGCGGCCCACCACCATCGCTAGTCGCTCTTGGCATCGGCAGACGCAACGCCGCCAATGGGTGTCACGGTGTAACCCTCCTGCCGGAGCAGGCTCACCAAACCCTGCTGGCCCGGAATATGAAGCGCGCCAACGGCGATGAATACACCGCCTTCTTTCAGAAACGGCAGGCTGCGCTGCGCCATTCGGATGTTGCGTTCGGTGACAATTTCGCTCTCAAATTCCGCACGCTGGGACTCGCCATCATCACCGGAGGGCGCAAAATATTCGAGCATCGGCCAGATCATGCCGATGTCCCCTTCCACATACATGTCGATCATGGTTTTGGTCATGTCGTCGAGCAGGTCAGTGCGGGTGGCGATCTCCTTGAGCGCGATGAGCTGGTTGTCAAAATCGAGGCTGGAAAGCGCCTCAAACTGCTCGCGGGCCGTTTCGAGCCCATAGACCTCCATACCCTGCGCCTTGGCGCGGTCTTGCAGATCAGTGTCGAGAATGGCCTGACCCATGGCTTTGCGCGCCGCCTCGCATTTTGGGGGCGCCATCAGGCCCAGCACCAGCCATGGCTTCATGCGCTTGGCCAGAAACCACGGGGATTCTCCACCTTCGAGCCGCGCTTGAATAGCTGCGGCTTCATCTTCGGACAGATGGTTTTCGATAGTGGTGCCATCGGTGAAGAAGAAGGTGTCCCGCATTTCAGGGTCAGCGAATACCTTTTGGGCATTGGCGACAATATCGACGATCTCCACCACCAGCGTGTTGGCCTCTGTGAAAGCTGCTTCCGCATCAGCGCCAATGTCCAACACACGGGGGTCCGCAAGGTGTGCCGTGCCGTAGAGCCATGACGTTGGCACACCCTCCTTTTCGACCTTCCAGAACTTCGATTGGCCATTGGGCCATTCGTTTTCGGCCTGGGCCGACAAACGCCCCACCACTTCCGGCGCAGCCACCTTGAGCGGCTCCCAGATGTTACGACCGTCGCACACCGGC
>JBCDIB010000198.1:0-5083 GCA_038749385.1 Pseudomonadota bacterium
CCGGAGGCGGAAGGCGTCCTAACCGACATATCATCAGCCGCGCTGGACCAGGCACACTTCAACGCGGAGCGTCACGATGTTCTGGGCCGACTGACTTTGCTGGACGGCGATTTGTGCGCGCCATTGGCGGGCAACTTCGATCTCATCGTTTCCAATCCGCCATACATTGCAAGCCACGTGATCGAGGGGTTGGACGACGCGGTTAAGGGACATGATCCTATGCTTGCGTTGGATGGCGGTGCCGACGGGCTGGATGTTTATCGCCGTTTGGTAGCGCAAGCGCCCGCGCAATTGGCGCAAGATGGCTTGCTGATTGTCGAGATCGGTTTTGACCAGGCGGAGGCCGTAAAACAGCTGTTGGATGCATCATCTGCACTGAAATTTGTAGCGCTGGTGCATGATCTGGGGGCAAACCCGCGTGTGGTCGTGGCTCAGAATGTCGGGGGCTTTGCAAATTCTGCAAATATGGTCTAGCGTCACGATCAGGCCAGAGGCCAGTGTAGATCGCACCCGCAAAAGCGGCGCTTGATCTCCCCCAAAGAAAACAGTTCAGGGTATCAGTTGAGCGGCACTGCGAAGCGGCCAAATTGACAAGGCAAGTCAACAGGCAGGAAACCAAACACCGGCGCGTACTTTAATTATGACCGCCAGCAAGCCGCGGGCCAGCCAAACGTGGTGCGCGGTAACAGCGCTCGTAGCCGACGACAGAGGCGCGGTGCCAACCAGTTCACACATAACCGGTTTATCCGGTGTTCATCCAGCAGCCCGATTTGACGGCGAAGCGGAGAAGAGGGCTCATGAGTCCTAACCAGAAGAACAACAACAATAACCGCCAGCGCGGTCGCAATCGCAATCAGGGCGGCGGCGGCAAAAACCAGAATCCGTTGAGCCGGAGTTACGATTCCAACGGCCCTGATGTGCGCATCCGCGGCAACGCCGCAACCGTGGCCGAGAAGTACACCACTCTGGCCCGCGACGCGCAGACAGCCGGCGACACTGTGATGGCAGAAGCCTATTTCCAGCATGCCGAGCACTATAACCGCATCATCATGGCAGCTCAGGCTGCCCGTGATGAGGAGCAGGCCCAACGTGAAAAGGAACGTGCCGAACGCGAGGCACAACAGGAAGCGCGCGGCGAAGGTCGAAACGAAAACCGGAATGAGGGCAGGGGCCGCAACCGCCGCGACCGTAATGACCGTGATCAAGACGGCGGTGACGAAAACGAAGGCGAACTTCGCGCCGACGGCAACGACAAAGTCGACAATGCCGATGGTGGTGAAGACACTTCACCGCGTCGTCGCCGTCGCCGCAACAAAGATGAAGATACGTCGAACGCTGGCAGCGATGAACAGCCGGACGTTACGTCCGGTGACGCATCGGAGCAAAGCGAAGAGGGTGAAAAGCCCAAGCCGCGCCGCACTCGCCGCAAGAAAGCTGACGCCGACACCCCTGCGGAGGCTCAATCTGATCCCGGCGCCGGCGATCAACCGGATGTCGACATGCCGGTGCCGACCGAAGCCGCTGAGTAAAGGCGAGTTTTAACGTAAATGTGCGAAAGGCGTCTCAATCGGGGCGCCTTTTTTTGTGGCTACGCTTCGGTCTTCAAACGGGGCGCTCCACTTCCCATATTCTGACTATACAGGGCTTGCCGATTGCGGGAGTCCGTTCATTCACCGGGCACGTGTGCTTTTCAAAAGGCGCGGGCCATGAAGGAGCATCCGACATGGATATGGAAAAATTCTCAGAGCGCGTACGCGGCTTTATGCAGTCCGCCCAGACCCTCGCCTTGGGCCGGGACCATCAGCAGTTTCTGCCCGAACATATTCTCAAAGTCTTGCTCGATGACAGCGAAGGCATGGCCGCCTCGCTGATCGAACGGGCGGGCGGCCGTGCCAAAGACGCGCTGCTGGCCACTGAACTGGCGCTGGACAAATTGCCAAAAGTGCATGGCGGCAATGGCCAGCTTTATCTGGCGCAGCCATTTGCCAAGGTCATGGGCACCGCAGAGGAAATAGCGAAGAAATCTGGCGACAGCTATGTGACTGTCGAGCGGCTTTTGCTCGCGCTCGCAATGGAAAAATCGGCTGCGACTTCGAAGATATTGGCCGATGCCGGTGTGACGCCCAAAGCGTTGAACCAGGTCATTAATGACATACGCAAGGGCCGTACCGCCGACAGCGCGTCTGCGGAAAGCGCCTATGATGCCCTCAAGAAGTACGCCCAGAATCTGACCGAAGCCGCCCGCGATGGCAAGCTTGATCCGGTCATTGGCCGCGACGAGGAAATCCGCCGCGCGGTGCAGGTACTCAGCCGCCGCACCAAGAACAACCCCGTGCTTATTGGCGAGTCCGGCGTTGGCAAGACCGCCATTGCCGAGGGCCTCGCTCTGCGCATCATCAACGGGGATGTGCCCGAAAGCCTGCGGGATAAGGAGTTGATGGCACTGGACATGGGCGCACTCATTGCTGGCGCGAAATATCGCGGCGAGTTTGAAGAGCGACTCAAGGCTGTGTTGTCCGAAGTGCAGGCCGCAGAGGGCGGCGTAATCCTGTTCATCGATGAAATGCACACGCTGGTGGGCGCCGGCAAAACCGACGGCGCCATGGACGCCTCCAACCTGCTCAAGCCTGCATTGGCCAGGGGTGAACTGCACTGCGTTGGTGCAACGACATTGGCGGAATATCGCAAGCATGTGGAGAAGGATGCGGCCCTGGCCCGCCGGTTCCAGCCCGTGTTCGTGTCCGAACCCACGGTTTCCGACACCGTGTCCATTCTGCGCGGCATCAAAGAGAAGTACGAACTGCACCATGGCGTGCGCATCACCGACAATGCGTTGGTCTCTGCTGCCACCCTGTCGAACCGCTACATCACGGACCGCTTTCTGCCGGACAAGGCCATCGATCTGATGGATGAAGCCGGGTCGCGCCTGCGTATGCAGGTGGATTCCAAGCCCGAAGAGTTGGACGCCCTCGACCGCCAGATCATCCAGTTGAAGATCGAGCGCGAGGCTCTGCGCAGGGAAGAAGACCAGCCATCTAAAGACCGTCTCGAGCGACTTGAGAAGGAAATGGCCGGACTGCAGGAGCAGGCTGACACGCTCACCGCCCGCTGGCAAAGCGAGAAGGACCGATTGGTAGGTGCCCGCGACGTGAAAGAGCGTTTGGACCGGGCCCGCGCCGATCTGGAAAAAGCGCAGCGAGATGGCAATCTGGCGAAAGCCGGCGAACTGGCTTACGGCACAATTCCCTCACTGGAAAGCAAACTGGAAGAGGCTGAAAAGGCCGCGGGTGAAGGTTCGGACCTTGTAGAAGAAGCGGTCACGTCCGACCACATCGCACGGGTCATTTCTCGCTGGACGGGCATTCCCGTCGACAAGATGCTGGAAGGCGAGCGCGACAAGCTGCTGCGTATGGAAGAGGAGTTGGGCAAACGGGTGATTGGCCAGCACGAAGCCGTACATGCCGTCTCCACCGCGGTGCGCCGCGCGCGGGCTGGATTGCAGGATCCGGACCGGCCCATGGGTTCTTTCATTTTCCTGGGGCCAACCGGCGTCGGCAAAACCGAGCTGACCAAGACCTTGGCGGACTTTTTGTTCGACGACGATAGCGCCATGGTGCGGATAGATATGTCGGAGTTCATGGAGAAGCATTCCGTGTCCCGCCTCATCGGTGCCCCTCCTGGCTATGTCGGTTATGAGGAAGGCGGCGTGCTTACGGAAGCCGTGCGGCGTCGGCCATATCAGGTTGTCTTGTTTGACGAGATCGAAAAGGCCCATGCGGACGTCTTCAACGTGCTGTTGCAGGTGCTGGACGAAGGCCGCCTGACCGACAGTCAGGGTCGGACCGTGGATTTCCGGAACACGATCATCATCATGACGTCTAATCTAGGAGCCGAATTCCTGGCGGGCATGGATGGAGATGCGGATGTCGCTTCGGTGGAGCCCATGGTGATGGAGGTGGTGCGCAGCCATTTCCGACCGGAGTTCCTGAACCGTATCGACGAGACCATTCTGTTCCAACGCCTGAAGCGTTCGGAGATGGATGCCATCGTCGACATTCAGCTCGTTCGCCTGGAGCAATTGTTGCGTGATCGCAAGATTGAGCTGCAGTTGGATGCGCAGGCCAAGACGTGGCTGGCAGACAAAGGCTACGACCCCGCCTACGGCGCACGGCCCCTCAAGCGGGTGATCCAGCGCCAGGTGCAGGATCCGTTGGCCGAAAAGCTGCTGGGCGGCCAAGTGCCTGATGGGTCAACCATTTATGTCTCTGCGGGCAGCGATCGGCTGCTGTTCAATGTCGGCGAGCCATTCGACGGTGAAGCCGAGAAAACACAGGCTGCATAGAACCGTGAGTGGGGGGCGTTTGCGCTCCCCATTTTGCTCTAATAGGCGAGGGAGTGCAGAGTTGGCACGCCCTTGGCGGCCGGCACAACTTCGTGGAAAATACCGTACAGATGCTCCTTGCCGTCAGCATCGGTTTTGAAGGCTGCCACCGAAGCGACATTCTTCACATTGCCGTTGGTATCGATCAGTCGGAGTTGAAACGAAAACCCACATTTGTTCTCGATGGCCTGTTCGATCAGTGACATAAGCGCAGGCATGTCGTCGGGGTGATATTTCTTCACCGCTTCGGTCATTGCAACGGGGCCGGGGGAATATTCAAGCCCATGAATTTCGTATGTGCGCGGAGACCACTGCACCATGCCGGTGGCAATATCGACGCGCCAATAGCCCACTTTAGTGAAGCCATGGAGCACGTTCATCCATTCGGTGGCATCCATTCCCAGCGAGTCGTCAGCCGTGAACCCCTTCAGATCCGGACCCAGCGCGACCAATAGGCTGCGCGGGGTTTTTTCGTTGATCGCGGCTTCGGTATCTAGAGGTATTTGCTGGGTGCTGCCGTTGGCAGCCATAGGTGCTCCGCATCATTTGTTCTTGGAAAGGTGACATCAGTGTTTTTCACTGGGCGCGATATATTGTGTCTGCCCTTACACCGGCACCGTTTGGCCACGCGGGCCATTGCCAATCCGCGCACGCAACAATCAACCACTTAACGTTAACAACTCATTCACCAAGCCGGAGAGG
>JBCDIB010000199.1:0-5076 GCA_038749385.1 Pseudomonadota bacterium
CTGTATGCCGACCATAATGCCTCCGCGCCGCTTCGTCCGGAAGCCCGCGAGGCCATGCTCAAAGCGATGGAATTGCCCAGCAATCCTTCGTCCATCCACGGCGAAGGAAGACGGGCGCGCGGCATGGTGGAGCGGGCGCGGAGACAGGTGGCGGCGCTGGTGGATGGCGACCCGGAGACCGTGGTTTTTCTGTCCGGCGCCACGGAAGCCATCGCCATGGCGCTGCAGGCGCGGCAGAATTGCATATTTAGGCCATTGGCGACCGAGCATGCTGCGGTATTGGCAGCCCACGGGTTTGACGAACAGGTGAAAACCATCCCCGTTGATAGCAGCGGCACTCCACAATGGCCCTCAGACATGGGCGAAGAGGTTTTGCTGGCCGTGCAAATGGCCAACAGCGAAACAGGTGTCTCATCTCCGGTACCAGACGATACTAAGGCCTTCACTTTCCGCGATGCCGTGCAGGCCGCCGGCAAGACGAAGATTCAAATGGCTGAAATCGGTGCAAATCTGATCTGCATTTCCAGCCACAAGCTGGGCGGTCCACAGGGTGCTGCCGCATTGATTGGTCGCACGACCAACGAACTTCCCCCGGCGCTAATCCGTGGTGGTGGGCAGGAGAAGGGCAGGCGCGGCGGCACCGAGAACGTTGCTGCAATCGCAGGTTTTGGCGCAGCGGCAGCAGCAGCTATGGACGGCTTGGACGACTTTCAGGCCCGTACCGGCGGGCTGCGGGATAGTTTCGAGGTGGGTCTGCGGGATTTTTGTGCGACAACCGGCCTTGAATGCGTTGTCCACGGCGAAACGGCCTGCCGTCTGCCCAACACCTCCTGTTTTTCCATCGCTGGCTTGGACGCAACAACCGCGCTTATGGCGTCGGACCTTGCCGGTATCGCCATCTCATCGGGCGCTGCCTGTTCATCGGGCAAGGTGGGCAAAAGCCACGTGCTGGCCGCTATGGGTGTGTCAGACGATATGGCCAGAGGCGCGCTTCGCATAAGCTTTGGCTGGAACAGCGAACCTGATGATGCTGGTCGATTGCTCGAGTTCTTGGGTAAAGAGCTGCCTCAGCTAGTCAGCTAACATCTCGCGCCTTGAGGCTTGAAACAATCAATTCCGAGGTGAGGCTTGATGCGTCGACTGCCGAAATGTGGGCGGTGGGCAGGGTTTCAAACTGAACATGTCTCATTGCCGCGCTCTTGGCAGCCTGTTCATCGGCGCCGTACATCGTGTCGTGGGTGCCAGCGACCAGCAAAGTGTCGACTTCCAGTTCACCGAGCACCTTCCAGCTATCGACGCGGTTGGCAAAGACCAGCCTCGCCGCCGCAAACAGTGCAGCGCGGCTGTTTCCAGCCAAGCCGTTGCGGTGTTGTTGCATCGCTTTTCAGTGACCTACCGCCGTACGTGTTGCAGGCATAAAAAAGGTCTTCGCCACCTGGTCGGCAAAAAATTTCGATGGGCCCGCAAGTCCTGCCATCGCCGTAATGAACCGCGTGGACAAGGTCGGGCCTCCAAACGTCACGGGGGTGTTGAGGCATATCAGCTTGTCAAAACGGGCTGGCGCTTGCCTGGCGGCTTCAATACCGACAAGGCCACCCCATGAAGTACCCACCCAAACAAATCGATCGATACCCAGTGCGTCCAGCACCTCCAAGGTAGCCGCGGCGCACCTTTCCATGGTCATGAGAGCCAGCAATTCGCTGCCGCCATGGCGGGGGGGGGTCGAACGAGATGACTTTGCCGTGCCGCGCCAGAAGCGATGCCAGCTCGTCATAAAGTGCTGCGGTGGAGAAAATAGAGGGCCATAAAACGAAGGTTGGCCCACCGGAGACGCCGTCTTTCAGTCTGTAGGCGAAGGACAAGTGACTTTGTTCAGGCTTAACGGTTGTGGGCTGCATGTTCACGATGGCCTACCTCTACAAAAGACCGCAGAGGAAAGGCCGTCCGGCGGCGGCCTCGCTGAAAGTATGGGCGGTGAAGGCAGAGTAGCCCAACAAAAGTGCCCAAGCCGCCGACATTTGCCCACGGCGGCCTGCCGTGAAAATGGCCACACCGAGCGCAAATAGCGGCACAATGTGCATGGCATGGGTTGCAAAGAAATGCGGCACCCGTAGATCGCCCACTTGTGTGGACCAGCCAGTCAACCAATGCGCGGTACGCTGCGCTTCATCACCCACCAGATGGCCCGTCTGACTGGCCATGTAGCCAGCCGTTGTCACCGTGGCGACGAATGTGACGATCATCGACCATCCAACGGCGTGCTTCATGGCCAGTGCGAGCCGACTCGAGTCGTTCCGCAATACGCCGATTCCCACCACCAGTGCGGAGGCTGTGAGGGTGACGGCAAAAGCTCCCATAAGACTGTATATGCCGGCCATGAAAGCGCTGGAGGTGTTGAAGTGCGATGCGGTGCCAAACATCGCTGCTCCGCCAATCCACGCGATTTCTGCCAAGGCGGCGAAACAGGCAATGTACGCAAACAAATGGACCGCGCGTGAACTGCGGAACGCTTCGCTGGTGTAAAGCCCGAACCATGCGACCGTGCCGAAGAAGATGGCCAAGGAAAGCTGGAATTTGAGCGGCTTGAGCCAGATGCTATCCCCTTGAAAACTCCGACTATCCAGTGCCATCGCCATAAGCGTTGGCACCGTCATGGCGAGGAACAGGAAGGTGATGGCCGCGAAAGGAACGAGGCTGCCCAACTCTCCGGCGATCCGCGGAAAAGAAGGTATTCTTAAGTGGTTTGCAGAAGGCAGAGCATCGAGGTCGTAAGTGGAACCGTGGGTCATGGCTGATCCTCTCGTCTTCGAACAGTGCATTCAGGCAGATGTTGCGCTTGAAGCTGTGGGGGTCAGCTGCTGGCGCACGAAGCGAATGGTGAGAAACATCAAAAGACCCACTGGGCCGAACATCAGCGTCATGAACAAGCAGGGCAGCACCATCCAATGGGGCACGGCGCTTGCCTGCGCCTGCCGCACAATCCAACCGCCAACGGCAAGGTCAAACGCCAGAAAGTGGATCCAGCCAGCCGTCGCAACGCCCGGTGTGTCGAACAGTGCCATTACATTGGCCAACGTATCGAAGCCGCCGTCGCCTGAGGCCCAGTACGCCATGATCGCCGCCGCATAAAGAATGCACAGCACGATTGGCAGGGCGACGCCGCCAATCCTGTTGGCCCATTTTGGTGCCAGTGGACTTGCAGCAAGAATCAACCAGCCCGGAAGAGCGAGATTGCTGGATAGGCCAAAAAGTTGATCTGGGATCATGGGTCGCAAAATCCGCAGGTGTTGACACTGTCTAGATCGCAGATTGACCGGCTATCTTTGCAGTGTCAAGTTAAATTTGACAGTGGCAAGATACGAGTTTATCCGGTGGTCGAAGTTGAACGCCCAAGTTGAAACGCATCAAGGATGCCAATGCCCAAAAGCAAACAAGCAAGCGACCAAACCGCTCAAAAGGGCGCTTACCACCATGGCGATTTGCGTGCTGCACTTCTGCAAGCAGCCGAGGCTGAGCTGAACGACAAGAATATTGAAAGCCTGTCATTGCGCGGCGTTGCAAAGCGGGCTGGCGTGAGCCACGCCGCACCCGCCCACCATTTTGGCGACAAGAGCGGTCTGCTGACAGCGTTGGCGATCATAGGGTTTCAGCGATTGACCGAAGCCCAGACCAGCCGCTCAAAACTCACCGGTACAGAGGATGAGGCGTTTGTTGCGAAGGGGCATGGTTATGTTGCCTTCGCCACCGCCAACCCTGCTTTGTTTGACCTTATGTTCGGATCGCAGCAGCCCGACTACGCCGATGCAGATCTGCTGCATGCGGCCAATCAGGCTATTGCGCCGCTGGTGGAGAGCATTGCGCATCGGGCGTCCGGATCACCATTTGGGGGCGGCGACCCCACGCATAAGCTCGTTGCGGCATGGGCGCTGGTGCACGGCTTTGCGGGACTGATCAACCATGGAAAGCTGCGCTGGGTGGATGATCTCGAAGGCGGTTCGGAAGCGCTGGTAAATGCTGTTCTCACCAACGAATTGAGCAAGCGTTGAAGGGTGCGCCAAACCGCGCAAGCCCTTGTCAGTCTCTTCGAATGATTCTAAGAAAAGCCAACTTCTTAGAATCCTTCTAACAGATCTTGATGGGTGATCATCCATCACCATTTTAGGTCGTATAGAAGGTGAACACACCCGGAGTAAGTCATGCCCGCAGTCCAAGAAACCATTGATCAGGTCAAAGCCATTGATGTGGATCAGTACAAATATGGCTTCTCCACGGACATCGAGTCTGACAAAGCGCCCAAGGGTTTGTCCGAGGAGGTGATCCGCTTCATCTCCGCCAAGAAAGACGAGCCACAATGGATGCTCGACTGGCGGCTGGAAGCCTACGAGCGCTGGAAAACCATGGAAGCGCCGGACTGGGCACGGGTGGACTATCCCGAGATCGATTTCAACGACATCTATTATTACTCCGAGCCCAAGAGCTTCAAGGACGGCCCGCAAACGCTGGACGATGTCGACCCTGAATTGCTGCGCACATATGAAAAGCTGGGCATTCCACTGGCGGAGCAGGAAGTTCTGGCTGGCGTCCAGGAACGCCGCGTGGCTGTGGATGCCGTTTTCGACTCCGTCTCGGTGGTCACAACCTTCCGGGCCGAGCTCGAAAAGGCGGGCGTGATCTTCATGCCCATATCCGAGGCCATTCGGGAACACCCGGAACTGGTGAAGAAATACATGGCCTCTGTCGTGCCGGTGTCGGACAATTATTATTCCGCGCTCAACTGCGCTGTCTTCACCGATGGCTCGTTCGTCTACATCCCCAAGGGCGTTCGCTGCCCCATGGAACTGTCCACCTACTTCCGCATCAATGAGGAAAACACGGGTCAGTTCGAGCGTACGTTGATCATCTGCGAGGAAGGCGGCTACGTTTCATACCTTGAAGGCTGCACCGCACCCCAGCGTGACGAAAACCAGTTGCACGCAGCCGTGGTAGAGCTTGTCGCCATGGATGATGCCGAGATCAAATATTCCACCGTGCAGAACTGGTATCCCGGCGACGCTGAGGGGAAGGGCGGCATCTACA
>JBCDIB010000200.1:0-5066 GCA_038749385.1 Pseudomonadota bacterium
CCAGGGCAAAAGCATCCAGCACGAGTTCTGCCATTTGCTGAACGCGCTTATCGACAGCGCGAAGCAAGTTGTGGTGGCCGCCGACCGCCCGCCGCAGGAGTTGGAGAGCCTAGACGCACGGGTGCGTTCGCGACTTCAGGGCGGCGTGGCCGTGGAAATGGGCGCGCCTGATTATGATCTGCGCCTTCTGGTGCTGCATCGCTATCGCAGCCTGTTGATGGCTGAGGACGCCACCATCTCCATTCCGGATGCTGTGCTGGAACAGGTGGCCCGCAAAGTCACATCGTCCTGCCGCGACGTGGAGGGCGCACTGAACCAGCTGGTGGTGCAATATAAATTTTCCGATGCAGAGCAGATGCAGCCGCAGCTGATCGACCGTATCCTGGGCAATCTTGTGCGCCATGGCGAACAGAAGCGCGTGATGATCGAAGACATTCAGCGTGTCGTATCGAAGCATTTTGGTGTATCGAAACCCGACCTTTTGTCCAACCGCCGCACCCGCGTCATCGTGCGGCCGCGCCAAATCGCCATGTTCTTGTCCAAGAATTTGACGCCGCGCTCTTTGCCGGAAATCGGACGTCATTTCGGCGGCCGCGATCACACCACGGTCTTGCACGCCGTGCGCAAGGTGGAAGAGCTGAGCGCATCGGAGCCAAAATTTGCGCAGGAGCTGGAGCTACTGACACGTCTCATTCAGGAATGAGACGTGCCATGAGTAACCGCTGAAGATCAGCTGGCAGGCCTTGCGGCCTGCCCGCAAACCCTTAAATATCAGCGTCCAAAATCAGCCGTTCCGGGCGTCTCCACTCCCATAGCCTGCGGCATGTCAGACATCAGGGTTCCATCATGCGCGTCACACTCGAACGCTCTCAACTGCTCAAATCTCTGGGCCACGTTCACCGGGTTGTGGAACGGCGCAACACCATTCCAATCCTGTCCAATGTGATGATCCGTGCCAATGGTTCGAGTGTGGAGTTCAAGGCGACCGACCTCGATCTGGAAGTCACCGAGAACGCCCCCTGCATGGTAGAGCAGCCCGGCGACATAACGGTGCCAGCCCACATGTTGCACGACATCGTACGCAAGCTGCCAGATGGCTCGGAAGTCATGCTGGACGCTGGCTCCGGCGAGCCCACCATGGAGCTCAAGGCAGGCCGTTCCAACTTCAAATTGGGTGTTCTGCCCGCGAGCGATTTCCCCGATCTAACTGACGCCACCTTCAGCCACACATTCGAAATGAAGGCCCCGGAGCTGAAGCGTCTGATCGATCAGACGCAATTTGCCATCTCCACTGAAGAGACGCGCTACTATTTGAACGGTATTTTCTTGCACACGGTGGCCGATGAAGGCCCGGAGCTTCTGCGTGCTGTGGCAACGGACGGCCACCGGCTAGCCCGCGTGCAGATAGACGCACCTGCAGGGTCGTCGGGCATGCCCGGCATCATCGTGCCACGCAAGGCGGTGGCGGAAATTCAGCGCCTGGTGGAAGATCCGGACGCCGTTGTGAAGGTGGAGCTGTCGGAGACCAAAATTCGCTTTACCGTTGGGTCGGTGATCCTGACCTCGAAGCTGATCGACGGCACCTTCCCGGACTACAACCGCGTTATCCCGAAGGACAATGAGAAGCGTCTTGTCTTGGACCGCGCTACATTTTCCAGCGCCGTGGACCGCGTATCCACCATCTCGTCGGAGCGTGGACGCGCCGTCAAAATGGCGATTTCATCTGACCAGCTGACCCTCACTGTCAACAATCCTGAAAGCGGTACGGCTACCGAGGAAGTGGCGGTGGATTTTGGCGCTGAGCCCATCGAGATTGGCTTCAACTCCAAATATCTTCTGGATATTTCCGGCCAGCTGAAGGGTGACGAAGCGCATATGCTGCTGGCCGATCCGGGGTCGCCCACAATTATTCGCGATGCCAATGATGAAGGCGCTTTGTTCGTGCTGATGCCGATGCGCGTCTAGGACACGCATCTCAAGCGCGTGTCCAACCTTGACCAAGCCTCGATACATTCCTCCGGCCTTGCCAGCATGGCGGTCGAGCGTGTGGCGGTGCGGCAATTAAAACTGAGCAATTTTCGCAGTTATGGCAGCCTGTCCGCGCGCTTTGATCCACGTCACGTGGTGCTAACCGGCGCCAATGGCGCGGGCAAAACCAATTTGCTGGAAGCCTTGTCGTTCCTCAGCCCCGGCCGTGGTGTGCGCCGGGCTACCCACGACCAAGTGGCCCGCGCACCAAGCAAGGGCGGCGACGGCACCTTTGCATTGCACGTGGAGCTCGATGGCATTGGCGGCCCAGTCTCCATCGGAACGGGCATTGAGGCGGGAGCCAACGGGCCGGAGTCCGGGCGTCGGCTGCGGATCAATGGCGCATCGGCCGGGGCATCGGAACGGCTGCTGGACCATCTGCGCGCCATATGGCTGACACCGGCGATGGACGGTCTGTTCACGGGGCCGTCGTCGGACCGCAGGCGGTTTCTTGACAGGCTGGTCTTGGCTCTGGACCCACTGCACGCCCGGCGTGTGAGTGACTTTGACAAAGCCATGCGCGCACGAAACCGGCTGCTGGAAGAGATGCGGCCGGATCCAGCATGGATGACATCTGTCGAAAGGCAAATGGCTGAACTGGGGGCAGCCATCGTGGCCGGAAGACTGGAATTTACGGCAGCCCTCGCAGGCATGGTGAGCGCTGCCACCGACAAGCACAATGCCCCCTTTCCTGTGGCGGACTTGGCATTGGCAGGCACGCTGGAAGCGTTGGCCGGGCAAATGCCTTCGGGCGCGCTGGAGGACGCATATCGCACAATCCTGGCTGAAAACCGCCCGAAAGACCGAGCCGCTGGCCGCACATTGGAAGGCCCCCACAGAAGCGACCTGGTGGTAAACCACAAAACAAAGGCCATGCCCGCCGCCCTTTGCTCTACAGGCGAGCAGAAGGCGCTCCTTATAGGCATCACACTGGCCCACGCACGGCTGGTGGCGCAATCCACCGGGGCGGCGCCGCTGCTGCTGCTCGATGAGATCGCGGCCCACCTGGACCCTGAGCGTCGGAGGGCGTTGTTCAGCCTGATAGATGCCCTGGGCGGGCAGGCATGGCTAACCGGAACCGACGAAGCGCTGTTTGAAGCCATGGGAGACCGGGCGCAGCATTTTGAAGTGCGGGACGACCAACTGATCCAGCGAGGCACGACATGACGGGGCTGACGGAAGACGAGATCGAGCGCTACGCTCGCCACATCGTGCTGCACGAATTTGGCGGCGCGGGGCAACAAATCCTCAAGGCATCCCGCGTGCTCATCATCGGTGCCGGTGGCCTCGGTGCCCCAGCCATGATGTATCTGTCTGCAGCAGGAGTAGGAAAACTGCATGTGGTGGATGATGACGAAGTGAGCCTGTCAAATCTGCAACGCCAGATCATCCACGACACGGACCGGATTGGCGACCCCAAGGTGGACAGCGCCGCGTCCGCAATCGCCCGTATCAACCCGCACACACAGATGATCACCAGCCAGACGAGACTGACCGCGCAGAACGCAGCCGAGTTTATTGGCTCAGCCGATCTGGTTCTGGACGGGTCAGACAATTTTGACACGCGCTATCTCACCGCTAAAATGTGCGAGGCCCACCAGGTGCCGCTGGTCACTGGTGCAGTGGGACGATTTGACGGATCGGTGACGGTGTTGCGCCCTTGGGAAACCGGGCCGGATGGCGTTCTGAACCCGCGCTACACGGATCTGTTCCCCCAACGCCCTGCGGATGGCTCCGTACCCACCTGCGCCGAAGCTGGCGTGCTGGGCGCGCTGACGGGTGTTATAGGTGCAATGATGGCCATGGAAGCGATCAAGGATCTGACCGGCGTGGGCAAAACGCTGCTGCGCCAATTGCTGCTTTACGATGGGCTGACGGCCCGAACCACGACGATAAATTACCAGCGCAAAGCCACGTAAAGCTGCGGCGGACCTCTACCGGCGACTGATTATCTGCGCTTCATTACCTGCGTCTCATTACCGGCGTCTGGGCAACACCCGGTCGGGCGGAGTGTGGCCATCTGCATGGGTGCGTATGTTGATGACAACGCGCTCGCCCATCTCTTCGCGGCCTTCCTTGGTGGCAGAACTCATGTGCGGCAGCAGCACCAATTTATGCTCCCGGGCCAGGGCGACCAATTCACCGTCGATCTCCGGCTCACGCTCAAACACGTCCAGTGCAGCGCCGGCAAAGCGGTCGTCCTGCAGGGCCCTGATAAGCGCTTTTTCATCTACGATGGCACCGCGTGCGGCGTTTACCAGATAAGCGGTGGGCTTCATGAGGCCGAGGCGGCGGCTGTTCATCAGGTGATGCGTTTCAATGGTGGATGGGGCGTGGATGGTAATGAAGTCCACTCGGCTGACCATGCGGTCGAGATCTTCATGGAAGGTCGCGCCCAGCGCCAGTTCCTCCCGCTCGGCGACGCGGCGGCGGTTGTGGTAGTGCACATCCATGCCAAAGGCTTTGGCCCGCTGCGCCACCGCCAGCCCGATGCGGCCCATGCCAATAATGCCAATTTTTTTACCTGCAACGCGCTGACCGAGCATCCATGTGGGAGCCCAGCCGGCCCAGGCCGCATCGGCCTCCCGGCGTAAAATATCAGCGCCTTCCACCAAACGCCGTGGCAGGCTGAGCAGCAGCGCCATGGTCATTTCAGCTGTGTCGTCGTTCAACACATTTGGCGTATTGGTGACGGTTATGCCCCGGGCGCTGGCGGCTTCAACGTCTATATTTTCAACGCCCGTGCCGTAGTGGGCGATGAGTTTTAGGTCTTCCCCTGCACCTGCGATTAATTCGGCATCAATGACATCTGTGACCGTGGGCACCAGCACCTGGCACTCCGCCATCGCTGCAGCCAGTTGATCACGGTCGAAGGGCTGATCGTTCGCGTTGAATTGTACGTCGAACAACTCGGCCATACGGGCTTCCACCGCGTCTGGCAGATGGCGGGTCACCGCCACGCGAGGTTTCGCTTTGCCCATCGCATCGTGTTCACTGGTTTCCACGGTCATCCCAACCCCTGTTGCGGCCTTCAATGC
>JBCDIB010000201.1:0-5009 GCA_038749385.1 Pseudomonadota bacterium
CCGAGTAATCGGCCGTCCGAACCGGAGGACATGCAATGCGCATTCTCGTTGGTTTGGGCAATCCGGGGGCTAAATATGCCGCCCACCGGCACAATATAGGCTTTATGGCGGCGGATGAAATTCACCGCCGCCATGGCTTCTCCCCTTGGAAGAAGAAATTCTCCGCCCTCATGACCGATGGAAACATTGGTGGCGTGAAGACTGTTCTTCTCAAACCTCAGACATTTATGAATCTCAGCGGCCAGTCGGTCGGTGAAGCCATGCGCTTTTACAAGCTATCGCCTGCCGATGTGGTCGTCATGCATGACGAGTTGGATCTTGCGCCTGGAAAGGTGCGGGTGAAAAAAGGTGGCGGTCATGGCGGCCATAATGGTCTCAAAAGCACCGACGCGCATATTGGCAAAGACTATGTGCGCGTGCGCCTGGGCATTGGCCACCCCGGTGACAAGGCCAGGGTAAACGGCCATGTGCTGGGGGATTTTGCGAAGGCAGATCAGCACTGGCTGACACCCCTCATCGAGGCGATTGCCGACGATGCCGGCGTGTTGCTCAAAGACGATGCGGCCGGGTTCATGAACCGAATGGCGATGGCAGTTCAGGGGACCTCTTCGGAACTGAAGCAGAAAGCCGCTCCAATCAAAGCCGAGCCGAACACGGCCCAGCCCCGCAAGCTTCCCGACACACAAACTGCAGGATCGGCCAAGTCAGGTGACGAACCCAAAAGTGGCAATGCGTTGGCCGAGGGGCTACGGAGGCTATTCGGTAAATCTCAGGACGGGTCATCATGATCTGTAAACTACCGGAATTCTGGATAGATTTCGGCAGGGTTCGGCTACGTAATCAGCCCTAGCGCCATGGCTCTGAGCACGCAGTTCAGGCGATCGTTTACCTGTAGCTTTCCGAAAATGCGTCTGACGTAACTGTCCACCGTGTTGATGGACAGGGACAGGATATCAGCAATCACCGCGTTGCTCTTGGCAGCTGCAATTAACTGCAGAATTTCGCGTTCACGTGTCGATAGTCTTGGCGGGCTCATATCCTGCCGCAGAACCTGGCAGTAGCGCTGATGGGCGGCTTGAGCGGCGATGCGATGCCTGGCCAGTTGCGCGATGGTTGGCCGTGTTCTGACGTTTGCAAATCCAAGGCCGACATATCCGTTGCGCGCATGGGGCCCAAAAACGGGAATCGCGAGCCCGCCTTTCACGCCGTGTGACAAAGCAAGGTTCACCACCTCAGCTTCATCTGGCGAAAGGTGATCTCCTGCCAGGCGTTCTTTCCACCAGAACGGACGACCTAGCTCAAGCACAGCCTTCGCCATGGGATCGTGCTCGGCCAAGTGTCCAAGAATGTATTTTTTGGCGAAATCCTTAGGATAGCCAATGGCCGCAACGCCAATCGGCTGAACCCGGTCCGCAGCGCCCGGCGGGGGCAGGTGTACGTAGCTGATCATTGAGCAACCCGCCGCCTGAAGAAATCTTGCTGAAAGGGTCAAGACCGAGCGATCGCAGGTTACAAACTCCAAATCTTGGCAGAAATCGCTCAGTGATTGGTCTGAAAAGGGCTCATATCTGTTCATGTGTCACCCACTTACGTGTCGTGCGCCCGCGAACCGATGGGTTTAATGGCCAGCACATCAAAATGCGGATGGACACCATGAGCACCAGACATCAGTTCCGACATTCAGATCATCAGCACACCCAAATTTGTCTCTCACAGGTGGTAAACGCACAGTCCATCGAGGAGTTGCAGAGCTTATATCTCAAGACCCAGGACCAATTGGCGTGTCCCTCGCTCGAACTGGCCGAAGCGGATGCAACGGTTGAGCTTCAGATACAGGTGATTATGCAGATTGCTCAAAGGCACGCCGCGTCATTGGTCGATGTTCTTGCAAAACTGACGGTCTGGAAATCTGAGAACTCTGAAGCTGATACGGAACACGCGACGCCATCCGATGCTCTCATCGTATCGGCGTTGCAAGACTTGCGTAAGCTGCTGTCCTGCTCAGATGCGGCTATGGAGCCAGCACCTGCGAACCCGTAACTTTATCCAGTGACGTGGCAGGGCGCGCCAAAATGCACGCGGGCGTACAAATCTTTGACGTGGCTATTGTACATCCGGAAGCAACCGGACGATGCGGCGCGGCCGATGGAGCCCGGCGCATTGGTGCCGTGGATGCGGTAGAAGGTCCAGCCCAAATAAATGGCATGGGTGCCCATGGGGTTTTGCGGCCCTGCTTTCACAAATTTAGGAAGGTCCGGGTTCTTCTCGCGCATGGAGGGCGTCGGATACCAAACCGGCCCCACGACCTTGTTGGTGACCGGCAGCATGCCCGTCCATTGTTCAGAGGGCTTGCCCACCGCCACTGGGTAGCGCAGGGCCTTGCCGCCTTCATGCACCAGCAGCAAGCGGCGCTTGGAATTCGAGATCAGAATTGTGCCAGGCGTATATTTGGGGTTGTCATAATCCACCCACTTTACGCCCTTGGGCATAGCCGCCATTGCAGGTGTTACGCCACTTGTAACGGCAACCGAGGCAGCGCCCAAGCCGAGCAGAAGCTCGCGTCGTGAGAATTTGCTGTCGTTCGGCGTGTCGGTCATCTTTTGCCCCGGCAATGGTCTGCGTTCGAACACGATAGATAACCCACGCATCCTTACCAAGCGTTACCAGGCCGTGTGGTGAATCGAACAGGCCAGCGACTTCACAATGTTGCAGCCGTGCCGCACCGGGCGATTAGCCCATAATGCTTATCAAACCGCCATCACCACCTTCCGTGCCGAAGACTAGCCGTCTGCCTGAATTGTCCCAACCGATTGTTGTGACAGCGCTTTTGCCGGGTTGGCGCAGCAGCGCGTCTTTCTCGTCGTCAATGCTTGCCAGGCCCACCATTCCATCTGCATAGCCAATGGCAACAACGGCCTCATGGGGGTGGCAGGCGACACATGTCACCAGGCTGTCGGCACGCTGGCCCAGCTCTTTGGGTATTTTCCCCATGGGCCCTTCTTTGCCGGTGAAGGGCCACAGCACAGCTGAATTCGCCCCCGCAGTCGCCAGCCATTTGCCGCTTCGGGCGGTGAAAGCTGAAAAGTCGATGTTCTTCACTTTGGTCGGATAACCGGCCATGCGCATATGCGCGCCGGTGTCTAACCGCCAGCCATGGAGCACATTGTCGTGCATGGAGGTGACGAGGAAGCACCCGTCCGGCGAAAAGCGGATAAGGTGGTGGGGGCCTGTCCATTCCAGTGTCTGCGCTTCGGCTTCGGTGCCTGCCCAGTGAATGTCGGCGCCATTGTAGCGGGCAACCGCAAGGCGCAGACCTTTTGGTGCAAACGCCACATCCTCCGCGGTCCGCTCGTGGGTGAACTGGCGTGTGGTTTTGCCATCGTGCACATAAGCATCACGCCCAGTGGTCCACGCTACGGCCCCGTTGGGGCCGGTGGCCACCGTACCAATCCATTTGCGTTGCACATGGCCCAGTTCCGTCGTTTCCCCCTGTGCGTCCATCGCCATGACATGACCGTCTTCACCGCCTGTGACGAGCGTTTTGCGGTCCAGCGAAATGGAAGCACTGGTCAGGCCATCATGGACCTCGATGGTCTGCTCGCCTTGATCCGTGAACAGGCGCACCTGGCCGTCGGCCAAAGCGAACACCGGTTGGTCGTCGAGAAAGGCTGCGTGCTGGACATATTCATCAAAGAAGAAAGGCGCGAGGCTGGGGCTAACCCCTGAAGCAGGCATACCGTCAGGCGGCTGTGGCTAGCTTGCACGCATCGAAGCCCGCTTGAATTTTTTCGCGGTCCAGCTTGCGGCCAATGAAAACGAGGCGCGAGCGTCGCTCCTCGTCAGCTTTCCAGTCTCGCTCATGGTCGCCTTCGACAATCATATGAACGCCTTGCAGCACATAGCGCTTGGGATCGTCATCGAAGGCTAGAATGCCTTTGAGACGCAAAATATCCGGGCCATCGGTCTGGGTCAGTTCATTGATCCAGGGAAAGAACTTGCCCGCGTCCAGATCGCCTGCCTGTAGCGACAGCGAGCCGATGCCCGAGCCGTGGATCGTGTCGTCATGGCTGTGATCGTGGTGATTGTGACCGCAGTTCGGGCCGCAATTTTCGTCATGCACGTGGTCGTGATCACGGTGGTCATGGGATTGATCGTGGCCGCCATCCAGAAAATGCGGATCTCGCTCAAGCGCCTTCTCAAGGTCAAACGCGTGTCGACCGAGTATTGTATCCATGGCGATCGCGCTGCGCTCTGTCTGGTGAATTTCGGCCAATGGGTTGAGGTCGCGGATGGCCCTTTGGACGTTCGCCAGTTCAGCTTCGTTCACAAGGTCGGTCTTATTAAGCAGCACCACGTCCGCAAAGGCTACCTGCTCGGTGGCTTCCGGACTGTCGGCTAGACGCTGCATGAAATGTTTGGCGTCCACCAATGCCACCACAGCGTCCAACTCGGCTTTGCCGCGCACATCGTCGTCCATGAAAAAGGTTTGCGCCACGGGGGCAGGGTCAGCAAGGCCCGTGGTTTCCACCACAATGGCGTCGAACCGGCCCGGGCGCCGCATCAGGCCTTCGACAACCCGGATCAGATCGCCGCGCACGGTGCAGCACACGCAGCCATTGTTCATCTCGTAGATTTCTTCATCGCTCTCAACGATGAGATCATTGTCGATGCCGATTTCGCCGAACTCATTGACGATGACCGCATACTTCTTGCCATGGTTTTCGCTGAGAATGCGGTTGAGAAGCGTGGTTTTGCCTGCGCCCAGATAGCCGGTGAGGACGGTGACGGGCGTGCGGCCGGAATTGTCTGGTGTGTCGAGCATGTAAGCCTCCGATTGCCTATTTATATAAATCGCCAGCTCTCAAGTTGCGAGGTGTCAGACCTGTTTGGTCATCGGCTTTTTACATGGTCGCACAATTGCCGCGCGCTCTCGAATGCGGCTTCTACCCGTCCGCCCAGCATGCCGTCGCCTATGATTCCAATACGGCCGGTTGTGTCGAGCAGGAACG
>JBCDIB010000202.1:0-4976 GCA_038749385.1 Pseudomonadota bacterium
GACCCGGGATGATGTCCCTATACTCTCGGTTCAAACGGCAAATTCAGCTCGCTGCCTCAGGGCTTTTCGCCCTGTCGGGTTTCGCGCTACTTCGCTCCGCAGCCAAAGGCTGACCCCAAAACTGTTAGGACTGCGCCATGGAATGGCTCACCGACAATAAAATTCCCATTGGCCAATGGGCCGCTGCAATCGTGGATTGGCTGACGGAGAATGCCGGAGGCTTTTTCGACGGCTTGGCTTTGGTGCTGGAGGGCATGATCGACGCGATTCTGGGTGTCCTGGAAGCTGTGCCAGCGCTGGTGCTGATCGCAGCCATCGTCGCCCTCGCCTACGCAATCCACCGCTCCTGGAAGTTGTGCGTGGCCTTCGCAATCGGCCTCTTGTTCATTGTGAACCAAGGTTATTGGGACGAAACGCTGGAAACGCTGACGCTCGTCGTTTCGGCCTGCATCATCTGTATGGCGGTTGGGGTGCCAATCGGCATTGCAGCGGCCCACCGGCCCCGCTTGTACCGCGTGCTGCGGCCCATCCTGGACCTGATGCAAACCCTGCCCACCTTCGTTTATCTTATCCCGGCCATTGTGTTTTTTGGCATCGGCATGGTGCCTGGGCTTATAGCCACCTGCGTTTTCGTGGTGCCTGCCCCCATACGGCTGACATATCTGGGTGTCGTATCAACTCCCCGCGAACAACTTGAGGCAGGACGGGCGTTTGGCGCTACGGACCGCAAGCTATTGTTCGACATAGAACTGCCCAGCGCACGACCACAGATCATGACCGGCCTGAACCAGACCATTATGCTTTCGCTTTCAATGGTGGTGATCGCGGCCCTGGTGGGCGCGGATGGCCTGGGTGTGCCCATCGTGCGGGCCCTAAACCAAGTGAACACTTCGTTGGGGTTTGAAGCCGGTTTTGTGATCGTCGTGGTGGCCATTCTACTGGATCGGATGCTTGCCACACCGAAGCGACTTGAGCTTCCCAAGGACCGTTAGCGCTAAGAAATACCTGCTGGAAGTTCGTCCAACATGGGCGGGTTTGCCCCTGCCCGGCTGACCGTGATAGCAGCCGCATGAGCGGCAAAACGCAACAGTGATGTCAGTTCAGCTTCGCTCAGCGCGCTGAATTTACCCTTCGCCAATCGGTCGTGACGCTGCAGCCAAGCCAGCATGGCGGCATTGACCGTATCGCCCGCACCCACCGTGTCCACGACCTGGGCCTCGATACCCGCCTGCTCCACCCGCGCTTCATTTGTGTAGCCGACAATGCCGTCACCGCCACGGGTCACCAGCACCAGCTTGGCACCGTCGGTCAGCTTAGCGCTGGCCCAATCATCCATATCGGCACCCGGTTCCGTCCAATCGAGATCCTCATCGGACAGTTTGATAATATCCGCCATGGACAGCATCCGCTGGACACGGGCGCGATAGGCGATCTCATCGCTCACCAGCGCCTCACGAATATTGGGGTCGTAGGACAATGTGCGTTGGCCCTGTTGCCGTGTCATCAGCGCTTCAAAAGCACCACCGCAAGGCTCGGGTATCATCGCCATCCCTGCAAAGTGACAGCAGACAATATCCTCACTAACATCCGGTATCGTTTCAGTTCCGGCAGCCTGCATGGCTGTGTGCTCAACATAAAAGGCGTATTTCGCCGCTCCATCCACCAGTTTGACGAAAGCAAGCGTGGTGGGCAGATCCAAGGTCGGGCTGAAACTATGGTCTACGCCGTTATCGTCCATCCACTTGCGTAGTTGGTCGCCGAACATATCGCTCGACAACCCGCAATACAGACCGGCTTTTACACCCAGGCGGCTCATGGCAACCGCCGTGGTCATGGGCGATCCGCCCGGCACGGGTTTCCAGATGGGCGCGCCCTGCGCATCCGTCCGCGGCAACATATCGATCAGCGTTTCGCCGCAACTCAAGATCATTTCTTCATTCCCACGGTCTTACTCATAATTCTGACGCCTCAATAAGTCCGTGATTGAGTTGAAGCAAACACCCTTGGGAGAAGACGCACAAATGAGTTGAAGGCCTTCTACCACGGGCATCGAAGGCGAAAACGGCCGTTAAGCCCTGGAGCCGCCAGCTGCGCCATTTGACGGTCACTGCCAAACGTAAATTGATCCGGCATGTGGGTATTTGGCACCAAACAGTTGACCTTATGGCACCTATGGCCGATGGCACGCCGGGATGAAATTCTGACGAGATACGGTTGATCGAATGAGCGAAGCAGCGGCGACCAAGGGCATAGTACTTGCCGGAGGCAGTGGCACGCGCCTCTATCCCATGACCATGGGCGTCTCAAAACAGATGCTGGCCGTCTATGACAAGCCCATGATCTACTACCCGTTGAGCGTTTTGATGGGTGCGGGGATCCGCGAAATCCTAATCATCTCGACACCGCGCGATGTGCCCATGTTCCGTGAGGCGTTGGGCGATGGCAGCGCCTTCGGTATCGCATTATCATATGCCGTGCAGGACGCTCCAAATGGACTCGCAGAAGCCTTTATCATCGGCCGCGAATTCATTGGCAGCTCACCATGCGCGCTGGCCCTTGGTGACAATATCTTTTACGGCGCGGGCCTTCAGGCACTTTGCAAGGAAGCCGCCTCCCAATCGACCGGTGCATCTGTGTTTGCCTACCGCGTCGCCGATCCACAGGCTTATGGTGTCATCTCCTTTGACCCCGCCACCAGCCGCGCGACCAAAATTGTAGAGAAGCCGAAAGATCCGGAAAGCCCGTGGGCTGTGACGGGACTCTATTTTTACGACAATGACGTGGTGGACATTGCCGCCGAGATAAAACCCTCAGCCCGGGGCGAGTTGGAAATTACAGACGTCAACAACGCTTATCTCCAGCGCGGCGATCTGCATGTCAAACGGCTGGGTCGGGGTTTTGCCTGGCTCGACACGGGCACCGCCGCCAGCATGCACGAGGCATCGGCTTTCGTCCGAACCGTGGTGAACCGACAGGGTCAGCAGATTGCCTGTCTTGAGGAAATCGGCCTCGAAGAGGGCTGGCTGACACCTGACCAACTTGAAGAGCGTGGACAAGCGCTCAAAAAGACAGCTTACGGCGCGTACCTTTTGTCCGTTGTCGCACAACTCTAACCCACCAAAAGAGACGGCCCCATGGAAGTCCGCCCCCTAGGCCTTGATGGCGTATATGAAATTCTCCCAAAAAAGCATGGTGATGACAGGGGTTTTTTCTCCGAAACCTACAATCAAAAAGCCTTGGAAGAGGCGGGCATCGCCCTCGACTTCGTCCAGGACAACCATTCATTTTCTGCGGCAAAGGGCGTTCTGCGCGGCATGCACTACCAGACGCCACCCATGGCGCAGGTCAAGCTGGTACGGGCGGTGCGCGGGCGCATTCTCGACGTGGTGGCTGACATACGCAAAGGATCGCCAACATTTGGCCAATGGGTCAGCGTTGAGATTTCAGCTGAACGGTGGAACCAGATTTTGGTGCCCGAGGGCTTTGCCCACGGCTTCGTAACGCTGACCGAAAATTGCGAAGTCATTTACAAAGTGTCGGAGCTGTATTCACCTGAGTGCGACCGCTCAATCCGCTATGACGATCCGGACTTTGCGATTGATTGGGGTGTCGATCTCTCAACCGTACAGTTGTCCGGCAAAGACCAAGCTGCCAAACCCTTGGCGGACCATGACACCGGCTTCGCCTACCAGCCTGCTTAGCCCCCAAAGCCGTCTGGGGAGATGGAACAGAACACCATGAATTTTTTGGTCACCGGCGGTGCCGGCTTCATCGGGTCGGCAGTTGTACGGCATATCGCGCGCAATACGCCCCATAAGGTCGTGAATTTCGACAAGCTTACATATGCAGGCAATTTGGCGTCTTTGAAGGAAGTGGACAATCTGCCGAACTACCGGTTTGTGCAGGGGGATGTTTGCGACCGGGAAACCGTACTTAGGACACTGCAAGACCACGACATAGATGTCGTCATGCATCTGGCCGCCGAAAGCCACGTGGATCGCTCGATCGATGGCCCCCGGGCATTCATTGAGACCAACATTATGGGCACCTTCGAGATGTTGAACGCCGCCCGCCAGTATTGGGAAGAGCTTGAAGGGGACCGAAAGGACGGCTTCCGCTTTCACCACATTTCCACCGACGAGGTGTTTGGCGATCTACCCTTCGACAGTGGAATTTTCACAGAAGACAGCCCTTACAAGCCATCATCTCCCTATTCTGCTTCAAAGGCAGCGTCCGACCATCTTGTGCGGGCATGGCACGAGACATTTCACTTCCCCGTGGTGCTGTCGAACTGCTCGAACAATTACGGGCCTTACCACTTCCCAGAAAAGCTGATCCCGTTGGTCATTCTCAACGCCCATGCGGGCAAGCCGCTTCCGGTCTATGGCACAGGCGAAAACGTGCGAGACTGGTTGCATGTCACAGACCATGCGAGGGCCCTCGTGAAGGTCGCAACCGAGGGCAAACTGGGCGACAGCTATAATATTGGCGGCAATGCCGAGCGCACCAATCTCGATGTCGTCCGCTCCATTTGCGAGGTGCTGGACACAAAGGCGCCCCGCGCCGACCACAAATCCTATGCAGAGCAAATAACGATGGTGGAAGACCGCGCCGGCCACGACCGCCGCTATGCCATCGACGCAACCAAAATCAAAAACGACCTTGGGTGGGAACCTAAATATACATTTGAGACCGGTTTGGCTGAGACCGTGGATTGGTATCTGAACAATGAATGGTGGTGGAAACCGCTTGTGGAGGGCGGTGCAACCCAGCGGCGCGGAACCGCGGCGAAGACCGGGTAAACAGATGGCACCGCGCATACTCATCATCGGTAAAAACGGGCAGCTGGCTCATTCGCTCGGCAGAACCTCCCTGCCCGGTTCGCCGGTTTGGTTGGCGCGCCCGGACATCGACCTCTCAGATGCAGGCAGCATTGCACGCGCGGTTGGGGAGCAGAACCCTGATATCATTATCAA
>JBCDIB010000203.1:0-4952 GCA_038749385.1 Pseudomonadota bacterium
TGAAAGTCCACACTTTCCTGGACGAGAAACTGATAGGCCGAGAGATCGAAATAGCTGGTGCCGTCCAACCCCGTCAGCGACACATTGTTGGTGACCACGCGCTCCTGGTAGTCGCGCACGCCATATGTGCGGGCGAAGGTGCGGTCAGACTGCTGGAGAATGTTCCACTCGAAAGCCCAATTGGTGCCAGGCTTGAACTTGCCCGTGGTTGCCAACAGCCCGCGCCAACGTTTGGAAGCGTCCACCGACCCGATGCTAAACGCATTTGGCGTGAACTGATAAAGCCCGGCGGCACGAAATGTGTAGGTGCCGGTGCCCAGGAACGTATCGTCGAGGCGTTGCCGAAATTCGGTATCCAGCAGGAAGCCCTGACGGGCAAATGCTGTGCCAGCTATGGTGAGGTCGGTACGGTCCGACAACACCATGAAGTAAGGAATACCGGCGGACGGGCCGCGGGACTCCGAATAGCCGAATTCGGGACGCAAAAAGCCGGATGATCGGCTGATGCGAGGATCGGCGTGGCGGAAATAGGGAAGAGTCGCGATGGGCTGGCCGAACAATGCGAACGTCGCATCGCGGTATACAACCGTAGCCTCTTCCTCATCAATGATGATGGTTTTGGCGCGCACACTCCAAAGCGATGGCTTATCACGATTGACCTCGCACACGCGGCAGGGCCGGTAGCTGCCATCGGTAAATTCGTAGCGTGTGTCCGAAACGCGCTCGCCACGCTCGGCTTTGAACTCGCCATATTGCTGGGTGCGCAGCTCGACCGCTTCCACAAAGCCGCGGGAGAAATCGTCCGTAACATCTATGACCTGGGCGCGCAGCACGTTGCCCGTGCCGTCAAACAGCTCAACATTGCCCCGTGCTTCCACACGGCCTGTCTTGCGGTTGTAGATGACCCGTTCAGCTACCAACCGGTTGCCTTGGTATAGAATATCGACACCGCCAACGGCTTCGATCTCGTCGGTCGCACGGCGGTATATCAAACGGTCGGCTTCCAGAGCTAACTGATCGATTGGTGCAGCGATGATGCCCGGTGCGGTTTGAGCGGCAGCCGGCGTGGCTGGCAGGGTCAGGAGAACAAACGAAAAGGCCAGCGCCGCAGCCACGCTGCCCGCTTTCCAACCGCTCTCAGGTGCGCTCGGCCAGCGGCCCATACCCTCACCCACTCTGCCCCTCTGGTCGGCCATACGCGCCGACGGGCTGTTATCCATCTTCCTGGTGGAGCAAAACCGTGCTTGCCCCCAATATCACAACGATCAACGGGACCCACACCGCCACAATGGGAGGCAATGTTCCGGCACCCCCCAGACCATCGAAGATTTCCACCAACACATAGAACAGAAAACCCCCAATCATGCCACCCAGAACCATGGTGTCGTACCGCCCAAAGCGGCCGAATTTTAAGGAAATGGTTGATGCAACGATAACCATGGCCAGAAAGAACAGCGGTGTGGCCAGGCCGGTCTGAAAAGCCTGGTCGTAGGGAGCACGGGACAGCCCCGCAGATTCGGCTATTTTTGCCGCCTCCCCCAACTCAAATAAGGACAAATTGTCTGGTGACTGAGCCTGCGCGCCGAGCCGGGCCTCGTCCGCATCGGTGGACACAACAACCTGCGGGGAGGTCTCAGCACCCTCGCCTTCGCGGGCTACAGTTGCGTTGGTTAGAATCCACCGACCATCGGAGTAAAGGGCCCGTGGAGCCGTGATCCGTTCGAGAATTGCACCATTGGGAGCAAGGCGCACAATGGTAACGTCGGCGAGGTATCGACCTTCATTCGTCTGGCCACGGTGACCGATAACCAGCGAGTCGGCTCCCGCAGACTGCCGCGACCAACGGGCCTCTTCATCCAGTGTCACTTGAGGCGCGATGTCAGACCCCCGCGCCAGAGCTGCCTCACGCTCGGTGCTGGATTGAGACCAGGACGCAAACGGGTCCACCAAAAGGGCCGCAAAGGCGCCGACCAACAGGGCGACGACCAGCAGAGGCGTCAAAAACCGCCAAACGGAAACACCCGCCGCGCGAATGACCACCAGTTCGCGGCTTCGGTTGAGACCGATCAGCGCAAAAATGGCGGTGAGCAACATGATGAAGGGCAAGACCGTTTCCAGCACCACCACCGCCCGGCGCAGGCTCATCCAAAGCATTGGCAGCACACCGCCGAGTAGAACGTGCATCTCTTCGCGCAGCAATTCGACGGAATCGATCATCACCACCAGTGCCAAAACGCCCGCGGTCAGCATGGCGAACAGACGCAGCGCCCGACCAGCCAGATAAAGCGAAAGCGTTCGGCCCATCAGCTTGCCCCCGGCAGGTTTTGGGTGGATGTGCGGCCGGTTAGCCGGGCAATGAGCGTGGCGAGACAAGACCCGAGCCAATCATTGGCACGTTCCCACGGCTCGGAAAGCCAATTGGGCAGGGCAAACGGGTGCGGACGCAAATATCCGAACAAGAAGAAAGCGGCCAAACCCAGCGGAAACAAGAAGGGCAGCGGGTAGAGCGCCGGGTGCAGGTTGGCGATGGCGAGGCTGGCCCACCCGGCAGCGCGGGCGGCACCGCACACCAGAAACGCGGTGAAGCCGGAGGCGAAACGCCCCTGTCGGCCTGTGGTTGGACGCGCTGCAAAAAACAGTGCCGCAGCGCCAAACGTCAGCGCCCAAAACGGCGCAGAGAAACGATCCAGCAATTCACGGCGCACCTGGGCAGGCGTATCGCGGAACAGCGCATCATTGAGATCGCGGTTCAACAATTCACCTATGTAGCGCGCATTAAGCGCAAAACCCCTGACCCGCTGCGTGGCCAAAAGCAACGTAAAATCAAAAGCGTAAGATTCGAACTCGACAATGGAAGAGCCGGTTCCTGTTCGGTCTTCTCCTCTTGGAATGCGGTGAATCTCGCCATCGGCAAGGGCGAGGTAAGCTCCACCCTCACGCTTCACCACCGCGCCGCGCCGGGCGTAATAGATGAAGTGGGTCGTGGGATCGCGCTCGTCGGAAATAAATATCTCACCGAGCGTTTCGCGGCTTTCCAACGTGCCGACATGGACTGTCAGTCCATCCGTAAGACGTCGGAATTCACCCTTCTGGAAGATCGAAAATATCAGATCAACGCTTGCGTTTTGGGTGCGCTGTTCAAACGTGCGCATGGAGGCGGGGCCCAGCCACACCGACAGCAAGCCAGCCCCGATAAATGTCAGGATAGAAAGGGCCAGCACTGGCTTCCACATGCGCGACCGGGGCAAACCCGCAGAGTCTGCGATCACCAACTCGGCATCACGGTTAAGCCCGGAGAATGCTTGCAGTCCCCCGATGAGGAGGGCAAAAGGCAGCAACACTGCTGTGAGCAGTGGCAGTGTGAGGAATGTCAGCCCGAGAAACTCCAGTGCAGGGCCGGCACCGGCCGCAAAGAACGCATCACCCCTCGCCGCCCAGACAATCCACAAAATGCCGTCGAGGCCCAACAATACCAATGCCATGGCCGCAAGTATGCGTCCAAAGATGTAGCGTTCAATCGTGCCCCAAAAACCGGCCATGGCGCGGGCTAGCAGGCCTAACCGCCAACGGCAAATGTGAGCGCACCATCGCTGTTCATTGTGAACGGTTTCGTGTGGTGGTTGTGGCTTGCAGATCAAAGTCCATATTACCCCCCAACGCACACTGTGTCTGCAACACCGGCCTCCGTGCCACGGTGCCTGACCAATCTTTCCGGAGGCTTCATGCCAAAATCGCTCAACGTCACGTTCTCAACTGCAAAACTGCCGTCCTCCGGCACGTTGGTCCTTCTGGTCGACGAAAATATGAACTGTGCCGGTGCAGCCGCTGATCTGATCGAAGACCAGCAGGTAAAGCGCGCCGCCGAAGCGATGGAATTTACCGGCAAAGCCGGCACATCGCTGGAATTGGTTGCGCCTTCCGCATCGCAGGTCGACCGCCTTATCATTATGGGTTTGGGCGATATCGATAAGATGGAAGAGCAAGACTGGGTCAAGCTTGGTGGTGTCATTGCCAGCAAGTTGGGCAGCGCCAAGGTCGCCACCGTTTTGGCCGACATCTCTGGCACAGAAGACGCCGGCGAGCGCGCAGCTAACGTAGCCTATGGCGCTAGACTTCGGACCTATAGCTTCGATAAATACAAGACGAAGAAAAAAGACGACGGCAAAGCCAAAAAAGCGGCACCCACAAAACTAACCATCGCAAGCGAGGCCAGTTCTGCTGCCAAAAAGCTCTGGAATGATCTGTCGGGCATTGCAGATGGTGTGCATCTGGCGCGCGATTTGGTGAATGAGCCGGCAAACGTCCTCGGCCCTGTCGAATTCGCCGCCGCTGCGAAAGAGTTGGAAAGCCTTGGCTGCAAGGTGAGCATTTTAGGCGACAAGGAGTTGGCCAAAATCGGCATGGGCTCACTTCTCAGCGTGTCGCAAGGCTCCACCAAGCCGGCCCGCGTGGCGATCATGGAGTGGAAGGGCGGCAAAGCAAAAGACAAGCCTGTCGCCTTCGTGGGAAAAGGTGTGGTGTTCGATACGGGCGGCATATCCATCAAACCCGGCGCGGGCATGGGTGACATGAAAGGCGACATGGGCGGCGCGGCCACTGTGACTGGCCTGATGCACGCACTCGCCGCCCGCAAGGCCAAAGTGAATGCCGTGGGCATTATCGGCTGCGTTGAAAACATGCCAGACGGTGACGCCACACGCCCGGGCGATATCGTCACTTCACTTTCGGGCCAGACAATCGAGATCCTCAACACCGATGCCGAAGGCCGCTTGGTGCTGGCCGACTTGCTCTGGTACACAGAAGACAAGTTCAAGCCGCAATTCATGGTCGATCTCGCCACCCTCACCGGCGCCATCTTGGTGGCGTTGGGCAGCGAACATGCCGGCCTGTTTTCCAATGATGATGATCTTTCCGCGCAGCTTAGCGAAGCTGGGACGGCGACGGGAGAGAAA
>JBCDIB010000204.1:0-4949 GCA_038749385.1 Pseudomonadota bacterium
ACGAATTAGGGGCTGCAAAGCGTTAGCACATAAAAAAAGCCCCGCTTGAGCAGGGCTTTTTGCATTCCGGCGTAAGGGCCGACTAGCCGACGATTTCTGTTTCGGAAAACCAGTAGGCGATCTCTTCTGCAGCGGTCTCGGGGGCATCAGAGCCGTGCACCGAATTTTCGCCAATGCTCTGGGCAAACTCCGCGCGTATGGTTCCCGCATCTGCTTCAGACGGGTTTGTGGCGCCCATGACTTCGCGGTTCTTCAAAACAGCGTTTTCGCCTTCCAGCACTTGCACGATGGTCGGGCCGGACGACATGAATTCGGTCAACTCACCAAAGAAAGGCCGCTCGCTGTGCACCGCGTAAAAGCCTTCGGCCTGACGCAGGCTCATATGCACGCGCTTGGACGCGATGACGCGAAGGCCGGCATCTTCCAGCTTTTTGGTGATGGCACCGGTGAGGTTGCGCTTGGTGGCGTCGGGTTTAATCATGGAGAACGTGCGTTCAACAGCCATGGTGTCTCTTTCTATATCGAGGAGGATTTCGAGCCTCCTATAGACGGGCAGTCCACCAGCGGCAAGGCGTTGCGCAAGTGGACGAAGCATCGGCCTCAACGAGGCTTTGACACCGGACCACGCCATGGTTAGGGCACCGCTAATCTCCTTGCTCATCCGCCTTAAGGGCCGCCACTGTGATCCGACTGACTGACCTGACTTTTCTAATTGCAGGCCGAACTCTTGTGGAGGACGCCAATGTGGTCATTCCAGCGGGCCGCAAGGTCGGGTTGGTGGGGCGCAATGGAACGGGCAAGTCCACCTTGTTCCGCGTGATGACCGGCGACATGGCCACCCAGTCAGGTAAGGTGGAAATGCCCGCGGGGGCCAGGTTGGGGCAGGTGGCCCAAGAGGCGCCCGCCACCGATGACGCGCTGATCGATATCGTGCTGGCCGCCGACACCGAACGCGCGGATCTGCTGAAGCGGTCTGAAACCGAGACCGACCCCAATGCCATTGCTGATATTCAGACCCGACTGACAGATATTGATGCCTGGTCCGCCGAGGCGCGAGCAGCGCAGATTCTGGCTGGTTTGGGATTTGACAGCGAGGCGCAACGCCGCCCGGCGCGCAGCTTCTCCGGCGGTTGGCGCATGCGTGTGGCGTTGGCGGCAATTCTGTTCGCCGAGCCAGACCTACTGCTCCTCGATGAACCAACCAACTATCTGGATCTTGAAGGTACTCTGTGGCTGCAGAACTTTCTGGCCCGCTATCCGCACACCGTCATCCTCATCAGCCACGATCGGGATCTGCTGAATTCGTCCGTTGATACGATCCTGCATTTGGACCGCAAAAAGCTCACGCTCTATACCGGCGATTATGACGTGTTCGAGCGCATGCGGGCGGAAAAGGCCATGCAGCTGGGCAAAGCCGCGGAGAAACAGGCGGCCCAGCGTGCGCACCTTGAAGCTTTCGTAGAACGGTTCCGCGCCAAGGCGAGCAAGGCAAAGCAGGCCCAGTCCCGTCTCAAGATGCTCGAACGTATGGAGACCGTGGGCGCTGTGGTGGAGACCTCTGTTGCCCCGCTGCATTTTCCAGCCCCAGACAAACAATTGTCGTCGCCCATCATAAATCTGGAAGGCGCTGCTACCGGATATGGTGACACCCGCATTCTGGGCGGCATGACGGCGCGGATCGACCAGGACGACCGGATTGCCCTGTTAGGGGCCAACGGCAACGGCAAGTCCACCTTCGCAAAACTGCTGTGTGACCGGCTGGATGTGCTCGGCGGTCGCGTGCACCGCGCCGATAAATTGCGCATCGGCATGTTCGCCCAGCACCAATTGGACGATTTACACGCTGACGAAACGCCGGTGGACCACGTGCGCCGCCTCATGCCCGGCGAGGCGGAAGGCAAAGTGCGCGGTCGCGTGGCGCGGATGGGACTGTCCACCGAGAAGATGGACACAAAGGCGAGGAATTTATCTGGCGGTGAGAAGGCCCGGCTGCTTATGGGGCTGGTAACGTTTAACAAACCGCACATGCTCATTCTCGATGAGCCCACCAACCACCTCGACATTGATACCCGCGCGGCCTTGGTGACGGCTCTGAACGATTATGATGGCGCGGTGATCCTCATCAGTCACGACCGGCACCTGATTGAAGCGACGATGGACCGCCTTTGGATCGTGCGAAACGGCACGCTGGAGCGCTGGGAAGGTGATATGGACGATTATCGCCGCGAGCTTCTGCGCGGTCCGGTCACCGAAAAACCTGCCGAAGAAGCCGAGGAGCAGAAGGCGGGCGGCAGCAAGGCCGAGCGCCGCAAACGCGCCGCAGAGCTGCGCAAGGTGCACGCGCCGTTGAAGAAGGAAGTCGACAAGCTGGAAAAGCAGATTGATAAGCTAAAGGCGGACATCGTGCAGATCGACGAGCAGATGGCAGACCCATCGCTCTTCATCGCCGACCCGAACAAGGGGGCTTTGCTTTCCAAAAAGCGCGGTGAGACTGAAGCCGAAATAGGCCGCGTCGAAGAAATCTGGATGTCGAAGTACGAAGAGTGGGAAGACAAAACGCGTGGCTAGCGCAACGTTTCCTCCCTGCACCGGAGTGCTGCTAAATGCCTGCCTTAGCCGCGTGTTTGGCGGCCCCAGCGGCGCGCCACTTTGGGTTTCGCAGCCTCTGGCGAAGGTATGTCAGACCGTTCGGGTGCACCATAGGTGCGGCGCCGCCCGCGGTTGATCATCTGGCTTGCAAGCAGCAGCACGAGGCCCAAGCTAGCCGCCATCAGCGACGCTGGGACAGCCCACGGGGGTTCGGCGGCCACCTTGCCCAACGCTTTGGCTGTAAAGCCAAATGTGTCGATGACTGGCTCGGAATCCTCGAACAGCAATACGGTGTAGGTGCCGGTCTGAATATCGTCGAGCTGCATCATATTGATGCTTGAGGTGACCCGCGCGCCACGATTTTGCGTGCCGCCCTCAACGGTCAACGCGCCGCTTTGGTCGATCATCAGTCCGTCCGGCGCTCGCAATTGCAGGGAATAGCGGTTCACCAAGCGGTTACCTGCGGCAATATTGGTGGGCACCAGATGGTCAACTTCAAGGATGATGTTCAACGGCGCTTGGTCGGATGATAGATCCAGCCGGCCTGTCCAGCGATCGTCCTCGAATTTATGCCGGGCGACCTCCTCGCCGGTGATCGCGGGCAACCAAAAACTAAGCGCCCCCCAGCCAAAAAATCCGGCAAATAGCAGAAACAGCCCGAGCTTTTTCATGCCTCCGCCTTCTTTTCCCACCGTCCTTCGGAAGATTGTTGCCAATAGGTGAGCTTGCGTCCCAAGGCCTTTTCCGCCTTCCAGCGTTCCCGCGCGTGGCCCACGGCATCCATGTCCAGCCCATCGAACATATAGACCAACCGTTCGTGGCTTGCGGTATCGGTTGCTTCCGCCTGGTCGATAAGAAAACGCACCTGTGCGCCGTTGGGGTTGTCGTCGTCGTCGGTGAGCCAAACCGGCTGATGAACAGCTTGCTGGTCCTCATCGCCGTCTGGCTGAGCGAGGGCGTGGGGCATGAAGCTGTCAGCCCGATACATCCACAAATGCTGGTCCAGCGCTTCCAGCCGGGTGCGGTCGCGCCCTTCAACCACCACCCGCCAGCCACGCTGCAGACTACGCTCCAGAAGGCCGGTCAGCGCGATCTCGAGGGGCTGCTCCATCAGATGATAGAACATGACCTCAATATTTTGCGGGGATTGCGTTTCCATAAACGCTTGAAACACACGCAAGCCCACCGCTCAAGTCGACCTCAACCTTGCCAGCGTGCAGTTTGTTGTGCAGTTATCCGTCCCAAATTGGGGAAGACGGATGATTGACTTTAGAACCGAGCGTTTTGCGCCAGCCGCACTGATGATTTTTGCACTTTCTACGGGTGCTGCCAGCGCCGCATCCTGCTCGGTTTCCAGTGCCGGCCTGAAGTGCGAAGGCGAGACCCGCACGGAAATTATGCAGTCTCTGGCTTCAGACGAAACCAGTGCAGCTTTTGCCGAGCCCCAGGCGTTTTCCGCCAGCCTTGGTGCAAATGGCGCGGCCCGCGAAGCCTTTCGCCGAGAACTGGAAAGCATCCGCCGCACGGTGGAGCGCCAGCAACGTGCCGACCGTCTTGACGAGCGTCGAGGCCGCATTGACCAAGCAGAGTTTGCCCTTCGTGAGGCGACTTACCAAAAGGCCATCGCGAACTACCGCGAAGGCTATTGGTTCTATCAAAATCTGGGTTGGCGCAGCGACGATTAGAGGCGTCAGCCCTCGTAATTGTCCGCAACCAGCCGGTCGAGCAGGCGCACGCCGTAGCCCGATGCCCATGATTGGCTGATTTCATTTTTCGGCGCGTTCATCGCAGTGCCCGCAACATCCAGGTGCGCCCAGGGCGTGTCGCGCACAAAGCGTTGCAAAAATTGCGCAGCCGTTATGGACCCGGCCATCCGCCCGCCAATGTTCTTCATATCAGCATTGGGGGTGTCGATCAGCTTGTCATAGGCCTTTGCCAACGGCATCCGCCAGACTTTCTCTCCCGTCGCCGTCCCAGCTTCGCTGAGCTGCGCGGAAAGATCATCATCGTTGGAAAACAGGCCGGCATGTTCGCTGCCCAACGCCACCAAGATGGCGCCGGTGAGGGTGGCGAGATCGACCATGAATTGCGGCTTGAACTTGTCTTCGGCGTACCAAAGCAGGTCTGCGAGAACCAAGCGGCCTTCAGCGTCAGTGTTGAGGATCTCGATGGTCTGACCGGAGAGTGACGTCACAATGTCGCCAGGCCGGGTGGCATCCCCATCGGGCATGTTCTCCACGCAACCAATAATGCCGACGGCGTTGACTTTGGCTTTGCGTGGTGATCGCCCGGCGGGCTGACCCGGGCCCGGCGCGGTCTGCCCCACACGACTGGAGTCGGCCCTTTGTGCTGGCCGCGCT
>JBCDIB010000205.1:0-4946 GCA_038749385.1 Pseudomonadota bacterium
AACACAATTTGCAATTGCGCGGCAGGCCAATAAACAGGGCCTAACTCAATTTCTGTTTGCTCTTTGTGAGCAGTCTGCGCCGAAAGATGCACCATGACCGAACTCATCGACACACGCACACCAGAACCAAAACGCTTCATTCCCGGGGCTACCGGCGACTGGGAAGTGGTTATCGGTATGGAGGTCCATGCCCAGGTGACATCTGAATCGAAATTGTTCTCTGGCGCGTCAACGCAGTTCGGCAACGAAGCCAATGACAATGTCTCGTTGGTGGATGCGGCGATGCCGGGCATGCTGCCCGTAATCAACGAGGAATGTGTGCGCCAGGCAGTGCGCACCGGGCTGGGCCTAAAGGCGCAAATCCACAACCGCTCAGTGTTTGACCGCAAGAACTATTTCTACCCCGATCTGCCCCAAGGCTATCAGATCAGCCAGTTCAAAGACCCAATCGTGGGCGAGGGCGTGGTGCGCGTCATGGTGGGTCCTGACAAAAAGGGCCAGTTTGAACAAGTGGAGATTGGCGTCGAGCGCCTGCACCTAGAACAGGATGCCGGGAAATCGATGCACGACCAGCACCCGACCATGAGCTTTGTCGACTTGAACCGGTCCGGCGTGGCGCTGATGGAGATCGTCTCCAAGCCCGACATTCGCTCGTCCGATGAGGCCAAGGCCTATCTCACCAAGCTGCGCACGATTCTGCGCTATCTCGGAACCTGCGACGGCAATATGGACCAGGGTTCTATGCGGGCGGACGTAAATGTCTCTGTCCGAAAGCCCGGTGGTGAATTTGGCACGCGCTGCGAGATCAAGAACGTCAACTCAATTCGCTTTGTGGGCCAGGCCATCGAAGCCGAAGCGCGGCGGCAGATTGCGATCATCGAGGATGGCGGCACCATTGATCAGGAGACGCGCCTGTTTGACCCGGTGAAAGGCGAAACCCGTTCCATGCGCTCCAAGGAAGAAGCGCATGACTATCGCTATTTTCCTGATCCCGATTTGCTGCCTTTGGAATTTGACGATGCATTTGTGGAAGCGCTGGCGGCGGAGTTGCCAGAACTTCCAGACGCCAAACGCGACCGCTTGGTGGCGGCGGGCTTGAGCGACTACGACGCTTCAATTCTGGTGTCTGAGAAAGCTATTGCTGATTTTTATGAGGGTGTTGCCGACGGCCGCAAAGCGAAGGCAGCCGCCAACTGGGTGATCAATGATCTGCTGGGCGCATTGAACAAAGATGGCAAAAGCATCGAAGACAGCCCTGTCTCCCCGGCTCAGCTGGGCGGTATCGTGGACTTGATCGAAAAAGGCGACATCTCCGGCAAGATCGCCAAAGATCTGTTTGAAATCGTCTACAATGAAGGTGGAGACCCGGCCAAAATCGTTGAAGAACGGGGCATGAAGCAGGTCACCGACACAGGTGCGATCGAAGCTGCGGTGGACGAAGTTATCGCAGGCAACCCGGATAAGGTGGCTCAAGCAAAGGAAAAGCCAGCCATGATCGGTTGGTTTGTGGGCCAGGTGATGAAAGCGTCGGGCGGCAAGGCCAACCCAAAAGCGGTCAACGATCTGCTGAAATCCAAACTTGGCATCGACTGATGTTCTTTATTCGCAGCGCCACTGAGGCTGACCTTCCCCGCGTGCAGGCCTTGCTTAAAGACAGCTGGATGCAAACCTACGTGCAATATGAAGGCGAAGAGAAAATCCGCCTTGTGAGCGATGAATGGCATTCGCTTGAGCGCTTGAAAGCTCAGCTCCAACAGCCGCGCTCAGAATTTATTGTGGCAGATGATGGCCATACGCTCGGTGGGATGGGCTATGCGCTTCAGACCGATCAGACGATCGCCGAGTTGAAGCAATTGCACGTCAGCTGTGATGTACAGGGACAGGGTGTCGGTTCCGATATATTGTCGGAGCTTGAGACTGCCTTTCATGGTGTCACCACTCTACGGCTGGACGCCCACCCCGGTAACACAAGCGCCTTGGCTTGGTATGAGAAACGCGGCTATCGCAAATATGGTGAAGCTGACCAATGCGGCGGCGAGTTCGATTTGCCCGCCGTGCTCATGGAAAAGCGGTTGGAAAGCTGGGACATTTGAGTGCAGCAACCGCCACTGCAGATATTAACGACATCGATGTGCCGTCCATCTTAAGCGGTGCGCCGTCTTCTGTGGAATTCAAGAAACTGCGCAAGCGGTTGCTTCGTCAGACCCAGCAGGCGCTTTGCGACTTTGCGATGGTGAAACCGAAATCTGGTGGCTCGCCACCTAAATGGCTGGTTTGCCTGTCGGGGGGAAAAGACTCCTTCGCCATGCTCGCGAATTTGATCGAGCTGCAATGGCGCGGGGAGTTGGCTGTAGAGATTGTGGCCTGCAATCTGGATCAGGCCCAGCCTGGCTTCCCGGTCCACGTTCTGCCCGACTGGCTGAACAGCCATGGCATCGCTCACCGCATCGAGCGCGTGGACACTTATTCAGTCGTCATGGACAAGGTGCCGGAGGGCAAAACCTATTGCGCACTGTGCTCGCGCCTGCGCAGAGGCAATCTCTACCGCATCGCGCGGGAGGAGGGTTGCTCCGCAGTGGTGCTGGGCCACCACCGCGACGACATTCTAGAGACCTTTTTCATGAACCTGTTTCATGGTGGCCGTTTAGCGGCGATGCCACCCAAACTTCTCAATGATGAAGGTGATCTTTTTGTTCTGCGCCCGCTGGCCTATTGCGCGGAAGAGGATATCGCAAAATATGCGGCAGCGATGCAATTTCCTATCATCCCCTGCGATCTGTGTGGCAGCCAGGATGGGCTACAGCGCAATGTTACCAAGCAGATGCTCGCAGATTTGGACTCAAAATATCCAGGCCGCAAGGACACCATGATCCGCGCCATGGCGAACATAAGTCCCAGCCATATGCTTGATCGGAAGCTATTCGATTTTGAGGCTCTGGGCGTGCATCCAGATGGTTAGGCGTTGCCGTCCTCTTCCCGCAACGGGCCTAGGACGCGCTCAAAATACTCATTGAGGGGCAGGGCGACTTTGGCAAAATCGACCAGCTCATCCACCAATTTTGCGCTGAAGATCGCCGTGTCATGCACTTTGCGCTCCACCACAAAACTGCGCTGGTGCAGCAGGCGCTTTACCTCTTCGTTTTCGACATCTTTGAACCCCGGTGCTGGACGCTTGAGGTTTCTGTCGGTGCCGAATGCCAGCCCGTGGCTCTCAAGATCCGCCTCGAGCTTCAGGAATGTCTTGGGATCTTCAACGATTGCTTCACGCACGGCTTTAATCTGCTTGCCGTCCGGCATCCAAAGGCCGGAAGCGAAAAGGCAATTGTCCGGCGTGTAGTGAAAGTAGACACCGCCGGGATCCTTCTTGGTGCCATTGCGCGTCAACACACCGGACACATGGGTGTTGTAGGGATGCTTTTCCTTGGCAAAACGCACATCGCGATTGATGCGGAACAGTGATGATTTGCGGCTGCCGTGGAATGGCAGACCGGCTGCCTCCATCGCATCGCTCGCGCTTTCGATGAAAAGACCCAGTGGTTCCTTGACCTCGCGCTCATACATTTTCTTGTTCTCGTGGAACCACTCACGGGATTGGTGGAAGCCCAGCGCGGTGAGAAATTTTAGTGCATCCGGACCAAAGCCTTCAAATTGCTGTTGTGTCATTGTCCAGCCTCCAAAGCTTTGCCCGCATGCCAAAGGACCCAACGGGCGTGAAAATCGGCGCGGCCCAGATCGACCACACGGCCTTCCGGCGATGTTCCGTCCCAAATGGTTAGATCCAGTTTTGCGCCATTGCCGCCTTCGCCATTGTCGCTTTCAAAACGCAGCCAAACGAGCGGTGCGTCCATCGTGGCCACCGCGCCCGCAGCTTCAATACGCTTTTTGACAGCCTGCTGTTGATCCGCTGGAAAATATTGCCAAGCGATTGTGTGGTAGATGACGTGACATTGACCCGGAGCGGGTTTTGCCAAGCGATCTGTCACAAATGACGCTGCATTCTGTTCTAGCACATTCGGCGGATTATCCGCAGCAATGTTAAGTGCAGCCTGCAGGCGCGCCATGCGCTCGGGCTGGTCTGCCCAAACATAGGCCAAGAGCGCGTTGCGCTGAGCCGGCCTTTCCAAGCGCATTGGGTGAATATCACAACCCGCAGCATCAGCCACGATGATATCCGCCGACGGAAGAGGCGGGCCATGCCAGCGGCAACCTATGCGCAAACCGGCATCAGGCGGCCCCACTGACCACTGGCCATAATCAATATGGTACAATGGCCAATTAAGGTTCAGACCAGCGCTGGCACCAAGCTCCGTCAGCTTGAAAGGCAATTCATAGCGGGCTGCCAGCAGCGCAATGGGCGGCGCTAGGACGCTGGCGCGGCCGGTCTCGTTGGTCTGTGGTGCATTGGCGAGAAACGCGCAGATAGCTTCGTCATGCGTGAGTGCAGCATTGTGCAGAAACTCCGCGAAGGCCGTTTCGCCGGGATGCAGATTTGGCGGGTAGGCGCTTTTCAACCAGGGCGAAACGTCATCAAGCACCAGCTTGTGCAGCGCACCGAGAAACCGCAACGGCACAGACGTACCAGTCGGCCCCAAATTTATGCTCGAGTTCGCCAATTCGATCAGTTTGTCCCGCACAATGCCTTCAGGCACTCCATCACGGGCGATAAGCGCACAAATCAAAGCGGAGAAGCGTGATTTGAGCTCAGCGCAAGCCACGGCCTGCGCCGAGAAGGCATCGGAAAGTCTTGATGGCAGAGGCGCCAAGCAATTGTCCTCAGCTAGGCGGAGGCTTTGCCCTGCACCGGTACGCCCTGGGCTTCCATGTGTGTCTGCAGTTCGCCCTGCTGGAACATCTCGCGGACAATGTCGCAGCCGCCGATAAACTCGCCTTTGACGTAAACCTGCGGCACGGTGGGCCAATCGGAATAGTCCTTGATGCCCTGACGC
>JBCDIB010000206.1:0-4909 GCA_038749385.1 Pseudomonadota bacterium
GCGGCGGCTCGGGCGTTTTATGCGGCGGGTGCGAATGTGGTGCTGGCCGCCCGCACCGCGGGCGATATTGAGCGCATTGCGGGTGAGCTTGGCGAGCGAGCGTTGGCCGCGACGTGCGATGTAGCCGATTTCGCGTCGGTCTCAGACGCTGTGGCCACCGGGGTGGACACGTTTGGCTCGCTGGACATTGTCATCAACAATGCCGGCCTGATCGACCCGATTGCCCGGATTGAAGAGAGTGATCCGGCGGCCTGGGGCCACGTGATCGATGTAAATGTAAAAGGCGTCTATCACGTCATGCACGCCGCCTTTGCCCCCATGCGGGATGCTGGTGGGGGTGTCATCATCAATATTTCTTCGGGCGCTGCTTGCAACGCTCTGGAAGGCTGGAGCCACTACTGCACATCAAAGGCCGCTGTGCTGATGCTGACCATGGCCGGGCACAAGGAATGGGCGGACCTCGGCATCCGCACCGTTGGTCTGTCGCCAGGCACTGTGGCCACGGGCATGCAGACCAGCATCCGTGATAGCGGGATCAACCCCGTGTCCAAAATCGCTTGGGAAGACCACAAGGATCCGGCTGACGTGGCAAAGGCGCTGATGTGGCTCGCGACGGAGGAAGCGCGGGGCTTTGACGGCGGTGATCTAGACCACAAATCGTCTCAAGGGCGCGCCGCTATGGAATTGCCGCCACTTTGACATGCAGGCACAAAAAAGCCCGGCACCAAGGCGCCGGGCTTTTGTTTCAATGCCTGGCCTGATCAGGCGGCCTTGCGTTTGGCGGCGATGACGTCGAAGCGATCCGCCTCCATAACCTTCACCCATGCTGCCACGAAGTCATTGACGAACTTCTCTCCGGCATCGCTGGATGCATAGACTTCTGACAAAGCCCGCAATTGGCTGTCGGAGCCGAACACAAGATCAACACGTGTCCCCGTCCAGCGTGTGTCGCCACTGTTGCGGTCCGTGCCGATGAAGACGGTTTCATTGTCTTCGGAAGCTTTCCAAGCCACGTTCATATCCAGCAGATTGACGAAGAAGTCATTCGTCAATTGGCCCTTGCGGTCCGTGAAAACGCCGTGGGCACTGTCGCCCGTGTTGGCACCAAGCACCCGCAGGCCACCCACCAGCACAGTCATCTGCGGGGCTGTGAGACCCAGCAATTGCGCGCGGTCAACGAGAATGCGCTCAGCCGGCACCTTGTAGTCGATACCTTCGAAGTTCCGGAAGCCATCAACGATTGGCTCGAGCACGTCGAAGCTTTCGGCATCCGTCATTTCGTCAGTGGCGTCTGTGCGGCCCGGTGTGAAGGGCACAGTCACGTTCTGGCCTGCGTCTTGGGCTGCTTTCTCAATGGCAGCTCCGCCCGCCAGCACGATCAGGTCGGCCAGCGAGATTTTGGTGCCGCCGGAGGTCGAAGCATCGAACTCGGATTTGATGCCTTCCAGCACATCCAGGACTTTGGAAAGCTCGGCGGGATCATTGACCGCCCAATCTTTCTGTGGGGCCAGTCGAATGCGGGCACCGTTTGCGCCGCCACGTCTGTCAGACCCGCGATATGTGGAGGCTGAGCCCCACGCCACGCGCACCAGTTCAGAGGTGGTGAGACCGGAAGCCAGCACCATGTCTTTCAGCTTGGCCACATCGGCATCGCCCACGAGGGCATGATCGACGGCGGGCACCGGGTCCTGCCAGATAAGCTCTTCCGCTGGCACTTCCGGGCCGAGATAGCGGACAGATGGACCCATGTCGCGGTGGCACAGCTTGAACCATGCACGAGCAAAAGCATCCGCAAATGCATCCGGATCCTTCTGGAAGCGCTCGGAAATGGCGCGGTAGGCTGGATCGATCTTCAGCGCCATGTCGGCGGTGGACATCATCGGCGGATTGTATTTGCCCTCGGTGTGGGCATCCGGCACCAGCGTGTGGTCGGCTTTGTCCACCGGCTGCCACTGCTTGGCACCGGCGGGGCTGGTGGTAAGCTCCCATTCGCGGTCCAGCAACATGGTCCAATATTGCTGGTCCCATTGGGTTGGCGTTGGCGTCCATGCACCTTCGAGACCGGAGGTGGTGGTGTCCGCGCCATGACCAAGGCCGTGGGCGTTCTTCCAACCAAGACCCTGCTCGACAATGTCTGCGCCTTCGGGCTCTGCACCCATCAGGCTCGGATCGCCCGCGCCATGGCATTTACCGAAGGTATGGCCCCCAGCGACAAGCGCAACGGTTTCCTCGTCATTCATGGCCATACGGCCGAAGGTCTCGCGTATATCGTGGGCCGAGGCCTGTGCATCCGGATTGCCGTCCGGACCTTCCGGGTTCACGTAGATCAGGCCCATCTGCACGGCGGCGAGGGGAGCTTCCAGTTCGCGCTCGCCGGTATAGCGGCTTTTCTCGCTCTTGGAATCGGCCAGCCATTGCTGCTCGCCACCCCAATAAATGTCCTGCTCCGGCTCCCAAATGTCGGCACGTCCACCGCCAAAGCCAAAGGTTTTGAAGCCCATGCTTTCCAGCGCCACATTGCCGGTGAGGATCATCAGGTCTGCCCAGGAAATCGCCTGACCGTATTTTTGTTTGATGGGCCACAACAGGCGTCGGGCCTTGTCGAGATTGCCATTGTCGGGCCAGCTGTTGAGCGGCGCAAAGCGCTGCGAACCGGCGGTGGATCCGCCACGGCCATCGCCTGTGCGATATGTGCCGGCGGCGTGCCACGCCATGCGAATGAAGAACGGGCCGTAATGGCCCCAATCCGCCGGCCACCAGGGCTGGCTGTCAGTCATCAGCGCAGTGAGGTCCTGCTTAAGGGCTTTATAGTCCAAGCCTTCAAAGGCCTTTGCATAGTCGAAGCTGCGGGCGGTTTGCACTTCAAACGGGTCACCCGCCGGGGCGTTCTGGTGCAAAATGCCCAGGTTCAGCGCCTCGGGCCACCAGTCGGCATTTGTGCGGTTGACGCCTTGAGACACTGTGTGGTGCATGACCGGGCATTTAGTCAGCGCAGTGGAGCTCTCCAGCGCTGCTTCGGTCATTTGTTCCATATCTTCGAGCATTTCATTTCCCTCTGTTCGCGCCGCCGGGGGTTGGGGCTTAGAATCATTCTAAGAGAATATCGAAACAGTTTGAAGATGCATCTGCGCACAAAAAAAGGGCGCGGTGACGCGCCCCTTTCAAAATTCATGATCCTAAAACATTACGCGATGCGCAGACCCGAGGTTTTGGTCCCATTGTCATTCTCAAATTTCAGCGGTTCGGGGCGACCGTAGAGGAAGCCCTGCACCGACTGGCAACCGGCAGCGCGCAGAAGGGTGGCCTGCTCTTCGGTTTCCACACCCTCAGCAATGGTTTTTGCCCCCAGCGACTGGCTGAGCGCGATAATGGTGGACACGATGGCCCCCGCCTGGTGGTTCTCCTCCATCTTGATGACGAAGGAGCGGTCGATCTTGATCTTTGTGAACGGGAAGTCGGCCAGATAGGTCAGGGACGAGTAGCCGGTACCAAAATCGTCGATGGCAACACCGCATCCAAGTTCTGCAATGGCGCGCAACTCGCCGGCCACATAGTCACGATTGTCCACGAGCACGCTTTCCGTCACCTCAATCTCGAGGCGGTGGGCGGGTAGGCCAGTACGTTCAAGCGTATCGGCCACAAATTGGGAGATATCATCCAGCTCGAATTGCAGGGCTGATATGTTTACCGCGATAGACAAATGGTCGGGACTATTGAGTGCATCTTCACACGCTTGTTCCCGACCCAGCGGCCAAGCTGTTTGATGAAACCTGTCTCTTCCGCCAGCGGTATGAACTCACCGGGGGAAATCATGCCATCATTGGGGTGTTTCCAGCGGATCAGCGCTTCGTAACCGGTCAGAACGCCGGTCCCCAGATCAAGCTGCGGCTGGTAGAACAGCACGAAGTCGCCACGATCGATGCCGCTTCGCATATCCTGCTCCAACTTTCGCCACCGCTCCAGACGTTCGGCCATGGACCGGTCGAAGCGCCTCAGCACCGTTTCGCCCGCCTTCTTTGCATGTTGCATCGCCAGATCTGCGGCCTTGATGAGCTCTTTGGCTTCTCGGCTGTCGGCAGGCGCGCGTGCCACGCCGGCGCTCGCCGTTATGCGCAGCAGCTGATCGTCCACTTCAACCGACTTTGATACAGCTTGAAGGCAACCGTTCATCGATGCATCAAATTCGCCTTGATCGCCGTTTTTGCCCAATCGCATAATGGCAAATTCGTCGCCGGAAATGCGGGCGATGAGCGCCTTGCCACCCATCTGTTCCTGGCAACGGTTGCCGAAGATGCGCAGCACTTCGTCCCCCGCCAGATGCCCCAGCTGATCATTGACTTCCTTGAACCGGTTAATGTTCAAAAGGCCAAGGTACAACACGTCTTCACCTTCAAGCTCCGCAATGTGCTTCTTGATGTTGGTGTTGAAGTAATGCCGGTTGCACAGGCCTGTCAGACCGTCATGGTTGGCCATAAATTCGAGCTTGCGCTTGGCCCGTTCCGCCCGGACGGCACCAAAAGACAGGAACAGTGTCGCCATCAGCGCCACAATGTTTAGACCGCCGCCCAGCCAGATGATCGTCTGGTCGATAACAGCGCTCACGCCTTTATCGAGAACGGACTTGTCCACATCCACGCGATAGACGCCAGCAGTTACACCGCCCGCCCCGATGGGTGTGAATGTCTCTACGCGATGGCGCTCGAAACGTCCGGAGTCGTGCACATACCTGGCCTGAGTCTGTCCGCTCTTCGCCGCTTCAAGCACAAGACGTGTTTGCTCAACATCCAACCGTGGGTCCGATGCCTTTATCACGGACGCATCTGCACGATAGACGATGGCCTTGCGCACCGCGCCATAGGTGCCTTCATGGATAGCCCTTGCATCTTCCCGCGCTGCTGATGCCCGAAAC
>JBCDIB010000207.1:0-4906 GCA_038749385.1 Pseudomonadota bacterium
CTGCAGGAGCGAGACCAGAAAGTCCCCGGTTGCCTGACCGGATTGCATGACCTTGGACGTGATGCGCCCGGCAAAGTCGTACTGAAAGAAACCAACGCTTTGGCGCGATACGTGCTTATGGTTTTGCCACCGCACCAGCTGGAAGAAGTGCGGCACCACAACCTGTTCTTCCATCAGCGTGATGGTCGATTGCACCAGAAACCGGCCCAACAACAGAACGATCGCCAACACGGCAATGGTCGGCCCCCAATCGGCGATTATGCGTTCGGGCGTGGTGGTGTTCAGCACATCCACCATGCCCCCCAACGCCCGGAACATCAGAATTTCTGTCGCGCCGAAAACCAGTCCGAGAGCCGTGATAAATACGAATACCCACGGTGCCTGCCGCGCAAAATACGCAATGAAGCCAAACACGCTATGAGATGGTGGACGACGCTTGGCGTCCCGCCCTTCCGGGTCGGCAAACGGGTCTATAATGGCTTCAAAACGGCTGTAGATTGCTGAGAGCATTGGTGTGGATATAGGCAGGCAGCTGCGCCGTGGCGAGGGGTGAGATGCGTCGGCACGGACGACTATTGCGCGGCCACAACCTCTTCGTCCGCCATATCCAGAAAGCCGCCAGACTGCCGCTCCCACAATTGCTGGTACAAACCGCCGGCCACAATAAGATCATCATGGGTGCCGTTCTCGATAATCTTGCCATCGTCGAGCACGATCAACCGGTCCAGCTGGGCAATGGTCGACAGGCGGTGGGCGATGGCGATCACGGTTTTGCCCTGCATCAGCCCGTAGAGCGACGATTGGATGGCCGCTTCGACTTCCGAGTCCAGCGCCGAGGTAGCTTCGTCCAGCAGCAGCACCGGCGCGTCTTTCAAGATCACCCGGGCGATGGCGATGCGCTGGCGCTGGCCGCCGGACAGCTTCACGCCACGCTCTCCCACATGGGCGTCATAGCCGGTACGGCCCTCCATATCTTCCAGCTCCAATATGAAATCGTGCGCTTCGGCCTGTTTGGCAGCGGCGATCATCTGGTCTTCGGTGGCGTTCGGGCGACCGTACAAAAGATTGTCCCGCACGGAGCGGTGGAGTAAAGATGTGTCCTGTGTGACCACACCCATATTGCCACGCAGGCTTTCCTGCTTGACGTCGGCAACCGACTGCCCGTCCACCAAAATTTCTCCACCCGATAGGTCGTAAAAACGCAGCAGCAGGTTCACGAGGGTGGATTTACCTGCCCCGGACCGGCCTACAAGCCCGACTTTCTCGCCAGGTTTAACGTGAAGACTCAGATCCTCAATCACAGACCCGCGGGTGTCATCATCGTCCTTTCCATAATTGAAGGAGACATTGTCGAAGCTGATGGCGGCATCCTGCACCTTGAGGTCGGGCGCGTTGGGCTTGTCCAGCACTTCGCGGTTGCGGGTTAGCATGGTGATCCCGTCTTCCACCGTACCGATGTTCTCGAACAGGCGTGACATTTCCCACATGATCCATTGCGAAATGCCGTTGAGACGCAACGACAGACCCACCGCGGCGGCGATCATACCCACCGTCATTGCGCCTAAACTCCATTGATAAATGGCAAACCCCGCCACCGAGACGATAAGGATGGAATTGGTGGTGTAGAGCATGACGCCCAGCCAGCTGACCCAGCGCATCTGCTCATAGACGGTATCCAGAAAGCCATCCATGCTTTCCCGGGCGTAGGCGTTCTCGCGCTTGGTTTCGGCGAACAGTTTGACGGTGGCGATGTTGGTGTAGCTATCAACAATACGACCGGTCATAATGGAGCGGGCATCGGCCTGCTTCTTTGAAACCTTTTGCAGGCGCGGCAGGAAGAAACGCAGCATCGTGCCGTAGATAATGAGCCAGGCGACAAACGGGATAAGCATCACCGGATCGAAACTTGCCACGAGCACCAGCATGCCGAGGAAATAGACGCCGACATAATTCATTACGTCGAGCATGGTCATCACGACTTCGCGCACGGCCAGCGACGTTTGCATGACTTTGGTGGCAACCCGTCCGGCGAACTCGTTCTGGTAGAATCCGAAAGACTGACCCAGCACGTAGCGGTGCGCCTCCCAACGGATGCGCATGGGATAATTGCCGAGCAATGTCTGGTGAATAATCATCCTTTGCAGCGCCACCAGGGCCGGCAGACCCACGCCCACCAACAGGCCCATCGCGATGAACGTGGTGCCTTCTTCAGCCCAAATGGTGGCGCGATCGCGGTCGACAAGCCAATCCACCAACTGGCCCATGAGCGCGAACAGATACACTTCGCCCGCCGCGATCACCGCCGTCAGCACTGCCATCAATATCAGCGCAGGCCATGCGCCGCGCGTGTAGTGCTTGCAAAATGCCACCAGACCGCTCGGCGGCTGCGTGGGCGCTTCTGGCGGATAAGGCTCGAGCCGGCGTTCGAACCAGCTGAAAAGGGCGGGGGTCATGGGGGCTCACTTATCTGCGGCGCAAGCTACGCCGCCGTCTTTAGTATAGGCCGCTCACCCAAACAGGCCAATCAAGTTCGATGAAACCTACTTTGCAGCCAATCGAAACGCCGGTCGAAAGTTTGACACATGTCAATTTGGTTTGACGCAATTTCCTGATAGGAGACTGCGACATACAGCCAAACGACCCGATGGACCGAGACACAGTGCGCTACTCACCCCAAGATCTCCCGCTCTCCCACCCGGCGGATATCGAAACCAAAAAGGCCACCGCAAAGGCGTGGTTTGAGGAATTGCAAAACCGCATTCTGGCAGCGTTCGAAAAAATAGAGGATGATCTGGGGGACGGCCCGGCAAAGGACTGTCTAGCCGGCGTCAACGGCCACGAAGCCTCCGTCGCCAACACGGCCGGCAGCGTGGAGCGCACCAAATGGCTGAAGAAAGATGGCGCAGAGGGCGGCGGCACCATGGCCATGATGCACGGCCGTGTGTTCGAGAAAGTCGGGGTACACACCTCCACCGTTTTTGGCACCTTTAGCGAGGAGATGCGCAAAAACGTGCCCGGCGCAGCAGATGATCCGCGGTATTGGGCATCTGGCATTTCGCTCATTGCCCACATGCAAAATCCCCACGTGCCGGCGGTGCATATGAACACCCGGATGGTGGTAACAAGTTCCCAGTGGTTCGGCGGCGGAGCGGACCTTACCCCGGTCCTCGACCGTCGGCGCACGCAGGATGATCCCGATACAGTGGCTTTTCACAAAGCCATGCAAGACGCCCTCGCCCCCCACGGGCAGTCAGATTACGATATGTACAAAAAATGGTGTGACGATTATTTCGCCTTGCCACACCGCAACGAAATGCGTGGCATTGGCGGTATTTTTTACGACTATCTGCGCTCAAGCGACGATGGCTCAGCCTGGGACGCCGATCTGGCCATGACCCGCGATGTCGGCACAGGCTTCCTTGATGTTTATGACCAGCTGGTGCGCAGGAATATGAACGATGGCTGGACCGAAGCTGACCGCGAGGAACAGCTAGTCCGCCGCGGGCGCTATGTAGAGTTCAACCTTCTGTACGATCGGGGCACGATCTTCGGTCTGAAAACCGGCGGCAATATCGACTCGATCCTGTCCTCCATGCCGCCCGTGGTGAAATGGCCTTAATGCCCGGTCACGCAGGCGGCGCGGACACATAGGCACGCATTTCTTCGGCTTCACGCTCAGCGTCTTCAATGCGTTTGCGCACCACATCGCCCAGCGTCACAAGCCCAACCAATTTGCCGTTTTCGACCACGGGCAGGTGCCGGAAGCGCCCGTCTGTCATCAATTGCATGGCCTTTGGCGCGGTCTCGTCACGTTCTACCGTCACAGGATCTGCGGTCATCAGCGCCTTGGCGGATTTGGTGAGTATGGCCGCGCCTTCTTTCTCCAGCGCCCGCACGATATCGCGCTCGGACACGATGCCGACCAGCGCATCGCCCTGGCACACCAGCACAGCGCCGATGCGATGCTCCGCCAGTGTCGTCAGGACGGCAGAGATCTCCATGTCAGGCTCCACCGAAATTACCGACTGGCCAGAACTGTGGTCTGCCTTGCTGTTCAAAATGGCGGCGATCGTCATGGCGCGTCTCCCTTCGCGTGATCCGGGGTGAAGCGTAACCGCCAAGAGCGGCGATGCACAAGCTTTGCAGACGCGCCTTAAAGCCCTGCCAGCAGGTCCTCGGTCGACATCTCAAAGTTTGACGCCACCCACTCGGCCTCAAGGCGCTTTAGCGTTTCCCCCATCTGAGGCCCCGCCTGGACACCTGCCGCCTGCAGGTCCTTGCCTGAAATCGGAAAGTCCGGTTTCTCAAACCTCTGGGCGGCAGCAAGCTTTTCAAGAAAATTGCCGGCGGCAGTCTCGTCGCCCCGGGCCGCAGCAGAGGCGGCAGCCAACTTCAACCGACGCTCCAACGCTTTTGGGTCAGCGCTATAAAGCCGCTCGCGCCATTTCGCGCCGGACGTGTCAGTGGAAGGCGCATCAAGCTTGGCCATGTCGAGCAGCGCATCACGATCCGCGTTGGACATGCGCAGGCGCTTGGCCATGCCGGCAACCTCATCCACCCGCAGCGGCACAATCGCCGCGAGGCGTAACAAGGGATCAGGCTCCCATCCCTGCCCACGTTCGGCTTCCACCAGCCCATGAATAGCGTCGATGCCCCATTTTTCGCTTTCGGGCAGCACCATATTCAGCACACCGGTTGTACGCATCCATAAAAGTGACTTGCTCGGGTCCGGCGCGGCCAGCAGTTTGCGCAGCTCTTTCCACACGCGTTCGGCAGACAGACTGGCAAGCTCATCCTTCATGCGCGCACTGGCCCGAAGGGCATCCGCATCCGGCCGCCCGACGCGCTCCGGCCCATACCATGCGAAAAAGCGGAACAAGCGCAAAATGCGCAAATGGTCTTCGGC
>JBCDIB010000208.1:0-4900 GCA_038749385.1 Pseudomonadota bacterium
CGGTTCAGACGCACGCGGAATTATTTCCTAACCGGTCTGATTATCTGCGCACCATTGGCTATCACAGCCTATCTGACGTGGAGTTTTATCCAGTGGGTGGATGGCTGGGTGAAGCCACTGGTTCCCGCAGCTTATAATCCCGAGAGCTATCTTCCGTTCTCAATACCCGGGTTCGGACTTCTGATCGCATTCGTGTTCATCACACTGGTGGGCTTTATCACGGCCAACTATGTGGGCCGTTCGATCGTAGGTTTCGGTGAGCAATTGCTGAACCGAATGCCTGTCGTGCGGAACCTTTATTCCGGGCTCAAACAGATTTTTGAAACCGTGCTCAGCGAGCGGAGCAATTCGTTTCAGGATGTGGCGTTGTTGGAATATCCGCGCCGCGGCCTGTGGGCGATTGTGTTCATTTCCACCAAGACCGGCCATGAAGTTGCTTTCCGGCTCAAGGGGGAAGCGGAGAGCTTCACAAGCGTCTTTTTGCCAACGACACCCAACCCCACTTCGGGGTTCCTTCTTTTTGTGCCGACGCAGGACCTTCTCTTCCTTTCCATGTCAGTGGAGGAGGCTGCAAAATTGGTGATCTCCGCAGGATTGGTGGCACCTGAAGTCGAGAATGAAAATGTCGAAACCAGCTCACCAGCGGAAATCGCTGCCAAGCGCGAGGGCATCGACCTTGCAGCTGAAAGCAAGCGCCGGGAAGCCGAGGACGCCTGAGTTTTAGCGCTAACCCGCCTTGATCAGCCGCACGGCCTCGTCGCGCCCAAACAGATAGAGCAGGGTTCGAAGCGCCTCTCCGCGCTCTGATTTCAGGCCGGGGTCGGTTTCCACAATCAACCGCGCATCGTCCCGCGCAGTCGCCAACAAATTGGCATGCTCTTCAGTATTGGCGATGCGGAAGCCTGGGGAGCCGGACTGCCGTGTGCCCAGCACTTCTCCTTCGCCGCGCAGGCGCAGATCTTCTTCCGCGATTCGAAACCCATCCTCTGTTTCCCGCATGATGTTGATGCGCGAGGTGGCCGTCTCGCCAATGGGAGACTTGTAGAGCAACAGGCACGAGGAGGCTTTGCTGCCGCGCCCAACGCGCCCACGCAGCTGATGCAATTGGCTGAGCCCAAAACGTTCGGCATGTTCGATTACCATGATTGACGCTTCCGGCACATCCACGCCGACCTCCACCACTGTGGTGGCCACCAATATCTGCGTGCGGCCTTCTGCGAAGGCCTCCATGGCCGCATCTTTCTCGGCGGCTTTCATTCGCCCGTGCACGAGACCGACTTTGTCCGCCCCAAAGGCCTTTACCAGCGCGCGGTGCCGGTTTTCAGCGGACATAAGATCCAGCTCTTCGTTTTCTTCTACAAGCGGACAGATCCAATAGGCGCGGTCGCCGCGTTCAATGGCGCTGCGCATTCGATCTATCAGGTCTGGCAGCCGGTCCAGCGCCATGGCGTTCGTCTGTATGGGTTTCCGGCCCGGTGGCTTTTCAGTGAGTTTGGAGACGTCCATGTCGCCAAAGTAAGTCAGCACCAATGTGCGCGGGATCGGCGTGGCCGTCATCAGCAACAGGTCAGGCGTGATGCCCTTCGATGCCAGCGCCAGCCGCTGATGCACCCCAAACCGATGCTGTTCGTCCACGACAGCCAGGCCAAGGTCGCTGAATTCCACACCACTTTGAAACAGGGCATGAGTGCCCAGCAGAATGTGGATATCGCCGGACGCCACGTCCGCCAATATTGCTTCGCGCACCTTGCCTTTCTCGCGCCCTGTCAAAACGGCGCAGCGCAGCCCGGCGGCAGCGGCCATGGGCGTAAGACTGACCAAATGCTGCCGCGCCAGAATTTCTGTCGGTGCCATCATTGCCGCCAGCGCGCCGGTTTCGCACACTTGCGCCATGGCCATGAGTGCCACCACGGTTTTGCCCGCCCCCACATCGCCTTGAAGAAGTCGCAACATGCGATCGGGACCGGCTAGATCGTCATTTATCTCCCGCAGCGCTTCGGTCTGACTGCCGGTCAAGCTGTAGGGTAGGGCATCTAAAATCTGCCGCCGTAGCGTTCCGTCACCGGTGAAAGATCGACCGGCGGTCTTGCGCATTCGCAACCGAAGTAATGCCAGCGCCAGTTGGCTGGCCAGAAACTCGTCATATGCCAACCGCCGCCGGGCTACACTTTGGGGCGACAGGTCCATCGTGCTCTGAGGTTCGTGCGCCATATGCATGGCTTCGGCAAAACTCGGCCAATTCTCACGGCCAACAACGCCCGGCTCTATCCATTCCCCAACGCTCGGAATTCGTTGAACAGCTGAACGTGCGGCCTTTAAATATGTCCGCGCCGCCAGGCCGCCCGTCATAGGATAGACCGGCTCCACCGGCGGCATTTCGGCATATTGCTCAGGTGTTAGCACCAGATCTGGATGCACCATTGCTGCACGGTAATTATACCATTCCACCTTGCCTGACACGTAGCGCGTTTCGCCAATAGGAAACTGTTTCTCCATCCAACTGCCTTTGCCATGGAAAAAGGTCAGCGCAATTTCGCCGGTTGGATCAGTGCCGAAAACTCGGTATGGCACCCGCCGATTGCCGCGTGGGGGCGCTTCGTGTCGGTCCACCGTCAGTTTGAGTGTGGCGATCTGGCCATCCAGCGCTTCGCCGATCATGGGCGTCTGGCTGCGGTCCACCAGTGCAGATGGCAAATGAAACAGCACATCCAACACGCGCGCAGGTGGCCCGTGTTCGGACCCCCGTGTCAGACGCGTAACGAGTGCAAGCGTCTTTGGACCAATGCCGTCAAGGGCATCGGCAGCGGCAAACAGAGGATTGAGGAGAGGCGGGCGCATGCCGCATTTTGCAAGGCACCTGTGCCAACACAAGAGCGGGCGGACAAGTCGCACGCAAAACCGTGTTTTGCGCGAACCCTGGGTGGCGGCATGCCGGACACAACGCTATATCGGACGAAAATGTAAAACCGCCGAACTGGACGCAAACCCATGGACTACACCGCTGGCCAAACAGGCATGACCCGTTCATCTGACGGTTTGGACAAGCGCCGCAAGCGGCTGCTTTTTCGCTCGTGGCACCGCGGAATCCGCGAAATGGACCTGGTGCTTGGTTCATTCGCCGACGCCAATATTGGCGAGCTGACCGAAGACGAGCTGGTTGCCTATGAGGCGTTGCTGGAAGTGCCGGATCCAGAGCTGTTCAAGTGGATTTCTGGTTCCCAGCCCGTGCCTCAAAATCACGATACACCTATGTACCGCAAGGTGGCTGAATTCCGCCAGTCGCTGAAGTTTTAGGTCGGCTCACAGCCCATGTCTTTCAATTCTTACGATCTGGCCAATGCGTTTGAGCCGGGTATAGAAACCGTTTTTGCACAGGTGCCGGAGGGGTTTTCGGCCGCCGTGCTGGCCAAAGCGGTTGAAGACCGCAAGGGCCCATTGGTGTTCGTGGCCCGCGATGGGTTGCGCGCCGCGGACATTGAAACAGCACTGGCCTTTTACGCGCCCAACCTGCCGGTGCTGCAAATTCCGGCCTGGGATTGCCTGCCCTATGATCGTGTGTCGCCCAACCCGGATGTGAGCGCCAGACGGGTGTCTGCCCTGGCTGAGTTGGCCATGGGGTAGGTGACGAGCTACGCCTTATAATCACCACGGCAAACGCTTTGCTGCAAAAGGTGCCACCACGCGCTGAGATGGCCGGGCACGCCTTCCGCCTGAAGCCCGGTGCACGGGTGGACATGGAAGCGCTGATCCGCTGGCTCGAAAACAATGGTTTCCTACGGGTCTCCACGGTGCGGGACACGGGCGAATATGCCGTGCGCGGTGGTATTCTCGATCTTTATCCGCCAGCGCTGGACGCGCCGGTGCGCCTCGATTTTTTCGGTGACAATCTGGAGACCGTCCGCAGTTTTGACGCGGGCACCCAGCGCACACTGGCGCAGCTGAAGCGAGTCGATCTGGTTCCCATGAGCGAGATCGTTTTGACGCCAGAGGCCATCGCCCGGTTCCGCCGCAACTATGTGTCATCGTTTGGTGCCGCCAGGCCGGAGGACACTTTGTATCAGGCGGTCTCCGAAGGCCGCCGCCACCCCGGCATGGAGCACTGGCTGCCATTGTTCCACGACGAGCTGGAACCGCTGAGCGCTTACTTTGGCGATGCGCCCTTGGTGTTCGACCATTTGGCTACCGACGCCATTGGCGAGCGCTTCGACCAAGCCGTCGATCATTTTGAGGCCCGTCAGACAACGCTGGAAGCCGAGAAGAACACCAAGTCCGCGCCATACCTACCCGTTGAGCCTACAAACTTATATTTGTCTCGCGAGCAAGTGGCGGCTTTCTTAAGCGGACCTACTGCCGCCACGCCGAAGGGCGCACGCGACAGGGTTGCGGGCTCCTCGATCCGGCCGGGGCCGATTGTCCGCTCGACCGTACCCCAGTCCCGGTCGAAAACCGGATCGGAGCCCGTTCGAATCTGTGCGGGCAGGTTGCGGTTGCGGAGTTCCTCGGCAAGCGCCTTCGGCAGGTCATCCGTCGATGCGATGCGCGAGGCCGTGGCATCGGCCGCGAGGGCCTTGGCGATGAACTGCTCCACCGCCGCCACACCGGACAGTTTGGCCTGCGAGGGGGTCGGCGCACCCTGGTGTCCGGCGGCATCCAGCCGCTGATGCGCCGCGTTCCCCTGCGCCCCGGCCTTCCGGACCCGGTTGAGGATACGGTTGCGGGCCCCGGCGGCAGAGGCGGTCATTTCCGCGCCTGTTTCCACTGGGCCTGGAAGGTGCCACCGATCGGCGGGACCGGGAAGTCGCGATGCGCGGTCCAGCCCGACCCGAAGGGCATCCAGCGCAGCCGGGACTTGCCCCAGCCGAGGAGCTTGAGCCCGAAATTCGCAACCCGGGCGGCAAGC
>JBCDIB010000209.1:0-4870 GCA_038749385.1 Pseudomonadota bacterium
CCTGGTGAGGATCTTCATGAAGCTAAGCGAAAAATAACTATACGCGAGATGATGGGAAACGCGCCCTTAGGCATAATTAACGTAGTTAGCTATGGGTATCATGAACCAGATATTGACGTAGAAACAGCAATGGACGGCCCAACAGTTAGACCAGAATTTCTAAGCGAGAGTAGGGATTTGGAGATTGAACGTCTCAAAGAGTGGACGAACCTGCTATGTGGCGAGGGTGGTCCTGCCAAGTGGCTGTTAACGGTAGTAAGCAAAGCAGACCTATGGTGGACTCCGTCCGGCGAAAAAGAGGTACTGGACCACTATCGGTCTGGAAGTTATCGGCACGCTTTAGGAGAAAGTTTTGACGGAGCGAAAATTACTCACAGCGTAACGCCGGTCGCGTCACTTAATCAGCCTCTTTTTGGAGTTGGGCCAATGTCCGGTTTTTATTCAGATGAGATTAAGACCCAGCACACCAAAGAACTCTTATCATTGATATTAAGATACGCCTCGAAAGAGGAATGAAGAGGCTCGATCAATGTCTAGCGAAGATAAAATAGTTCATAGGAGCTCTTTCTCTGAAGTCAGAATTCCACGTGCTATGGATTCTCAGGTGCAGCGGCTGTCATGGACGTCGCGCAGACTGGTATTTTTAGGACAACTTGCTTGGATTATTTTTTGTGCGAGCGCTGTCTGCGCTATCTACATGGCAATATCACATCCACAGTCGACAGTCCGGTCTGATTTAAGCGAGATTATAATTGCCATCTCATCGGGCTTGTTGGTTTTGTCCGTAATAGTTGCGGTCGTACGAGATTCTTTAATCGCTAGAGGAAACGATATATTCCAGATAGTAAGCGACACGCTTGAAAATAGAAGTCATTCAAGTGAATTTTTAGTTGAAGACGAAGATTTACAGATAGACGATAGCATTAGATATACCAAAGGTGATATAAGAATTGTAATGCGGTCGTTCGTGACATCTTCTCAATTACCCCTTTTGCGCAGCTCCAACGCCGCGGATCTTCTGTTAATTACCGTAAATATCGTCTTATTCTCTTCGACAGTTGTAAGCTCTGGCCTGTTGTTCGACGGATTTGTCGTGTAACTGGGTTTGGTGAGATCTTATCCCCCACCCCAAAACCTCCCTTACACTAGCCGCCTCCCAAGGCGCGGACGGGTGAGTGCACACTCTCGGCCTGCTTGGGAGCGGTGCCTGCTGGGTTGGGTTTGTGTGCCCTGCCTGCCGGGCGTGTCCCGATATGGGTGCGACGCGGCACTACGACCGCGTAGGTATTGCCCTGCCTAGTGACGGTAAAAACCCGCTCACGGCGGCGCCCAACGGCCTCTCATCCGAGGGGCGAACTCTGTGCAGGATGGACGCGCAAAAACACCGGGTGAGGCCGAAAGGTCATCGCTTACACCACATCGGACTGGATGCCCTATCGGCCTCACCGTCTGCATGCCCCGCCCTCCACCGCGCGCCACTGACGGGCTGAGCGGGCGCTTTGGCGCGTCTGCAGCCAGTGGATGGGAGGCAGTGGCCGGGGCGTTAGTCAGCCTTGAGAGCTGACAGTTCCATCTGCGCCGCGCCGACTTGCGGCAGCTCAATTTGGGGCACGGGCAATTGGTCGAACGGGATCGGTTCGGCGATGTCTTCACCATCAGGGCGGCCATCGCTACCCTCGGCCGGCTGGCTTCCCACAGGGTGCATGGGCACCACCCAGTCTGTGGCGGCGAGCCATGTCCACGGCACCTGGGTCAGGTCCACATTCGGGTCCGTGAACTGCTGCCAGGGCCGCCCGTTGAGCGACATTTGCACGTCGGCATAAACGGCCACATCGGGGTAGCCCTGCTCGGCCCATCTTTGTTTAAGATGCTGCGCATAGGTCCACGCAATGTCCGGCCGGCCGATCACGTTGCGGGCCTGGCGGCGGGCCATCCAGTCATGGGGGTCCACCTCCCACACCTGCGCGCCATCCGCCGAGATGATGCGGAATACGCCCTCCCGGTCCCGGTCGTAAATGCGCATGCGCCACGAAAAGCGGTGCCCGTCCCCCGTCCAGCCAACATTGTTGGCGAACAAGTGCTGGCGCTCCGGCAGATAGATCTGCACCGCAAACCACACCGCAAGGCCGGTGAGCAGAGCGGGCTGAAGGCGGAAACTGAGGGATGGCGCGGGGGTGGCGGGCACTGATCTGGTGAAGCGGCCGAGAAAGCGGCCAACAAGGCGTGATGGCCAATCCGGCGCGAAGAAAATGGTTGTCAGCGCCAGCGTGATCCATGGGAAAATGCCGATGTTGAACAGCGTCGCGTTGGACCAGTGGAAGAAGGCGTAGACGCAGAACACCGCAAGCCGCGTCCGCCGCCACAGCAGCAGCGGCGCGCCGATGATGTGCAGCGCCACCGTGCCCCAGGTCGCCACGTAGAAGGCCCAGTCATAGTTGAACAGCAAGCCGAAGAAGATCTCTTCCTGCTTGTCGTGCAGCCAGTCCCGCAAAGGCTCCGCCCGCAGCAGCCAGTCCTCCGTGATTTTCACCCAGCCGGCGTAAATCAGGATGATTTCCAGCTGCAATTTCACCGCCGAAACGGGCCAGCGGGGGATGAATTCCGAACGTGTGGCGGGCTTGAGCCAGGCATCCAGCGAATAAGCCTTCGCAGCAGGCGCAAAGCACAGCAGCACGCCAAACAGGATGACCATGTAATTGTGGTTCAGGTACTGCGCCCGGTCGAGCAGGAAGAAATAGGCAAAGATACCCGTCAGCGCGATGATCGAGGTACGATAGAACAGCCCCAGCGCCACCATAACACCGAAGAGGCCCACCCCACCCCAAACGATGTGGATCCAGGGCTCCGGCAGCGGCTGCACGAATGGCAGAAACGGGAACAGCACGTCCGGCTCGACATAATAGCGCGAGATGCGGTCATATTTGATGTAGCGCCAGCAATCCCAGGCGAGAATAAGCCCGAAGGCAACCCGGATGACCACCAGCGATTGTATGCTAACCGGTGCCCCCAAATGCGCGGTAACGCGTTTGGCCCAGCTTCGTTGTGCGTTGAGGCGGCTCATAGCGGCAACAATTGGGCAACGTGGAGGTGGTGTCGAACAAACAACATCTTATGGGTTTGGTAACCATAAGAGGTTGATCAGCGGTAAAGGCGACTGCATCGCATCCCAGGCTCCATCCACCCAAGGGAACAGAGTGGCGGGGCGATGGACAAAAGTCAGTAAGCTCCACAAGCCGGGCGGGCTTGCACTCAGCCTTGAGCGAGCGCCGCGTCGACCAGCCGGGCAGCGTGCCGGTCCGAGGCCGGGGTTTCTTCCCAAACACACGTGCGGTCGCGGCCTGTGGTCTTGGCGAGGTAAAGCGCTTTGTCCGCCCGGCGATAAAGCAAGTCGTGGGGGCCGCAGCCAATGCCGATGGAAATGGTGAAATCCAAAGCACGTTCGGTGGAATTCACTGCCGCCTGGATATCGCTAGCCACTAGTTTCGCGGCCTCCAAGCCGCCATCATTGAGCAAAACGCAAAACTCTTCACCACCCAACCGGGCGGCGCAGGACCCCCGGGGCGCGGCCTTGGCTACAATGGCGCTCAAAAGCTGAATGGTCTGATCGCCAACATCATGGCCGAGCTGGTCATTTATGTCCTTGAAATAGTCAACATCCACCATCACCAGCGCCGCGCGGTCACCTTGCCTATGGTCGCGTTTGAGGGCGGCGGTGAAGCCACGGCGGTTCATCAAACCGGACAGCGGATCAACCACGGCTTCATGCTGGGCCTTTTGTATCACATCCCGCACGGCCAGAGCGATCAACGATCCCGCCAATACCTGTGAACAGATGATCCAAACAATCGAATAAAACGCCCAACTGGCCTGCACAATGGCGGACGGCAAAAGTGACGGTATCAGACTGTTGAGGAATTTGGGGTGGGTCAGCAGCAGGACAGAAATGGTGTACAATGTCCACACCACTCCCCGTTCGAGCTTGTCTTTTAGATTAGCTCTGTGACCGGCCTGCGCCCCCATAAAGGTCAGCAGACCCAGAACGCCATAGATGATGGTCAGCCGAAGTTGCTCATTTCCGAGCAACGCTCCCGCAATCTCCCCACCGATGCCCACACTTGCAACAACGGCACAGGCAACGGCGTTCAACTGCCAGCCGGAGCGCTTGGCCAGGCCGCAATACAAGATGACGGTGCCCAAAATGACTGCAACATTGCCAAAATGCAGGATCATTGGATCAATATATTGAAACGCAAATGACCCGAAGGCGACCGTGTACAATGCGTAGCCGCCCGCAAAATTGAGGAGGGCTCGATGCCGTGTCATGGCCCAGCCGCCAAAGAACATGGCGGCAATGGTGATGTTCACCGATGCCGTTGCAAAACTGATCCACTGCATTTCAGACCTCGCACAGAAGTCTCATTTTTAGCTGTGAAATCCTGAAGACCGGCTTAACCCGATCGTGACGATCCGATGTAATTCGGCACCCAGATAGTTGTTTTGATGGAAAAACAGACGTTTTCAGGTGCTTAAAATAAAAAGCCGGGCAGTGCCCGGCTTTGTAGACGTCTTGGTTTGTGAACCGGTTTTAGCTCGTAGCTGCTTCGTACATAGCTTCCACATGCTCCCAATTGATGAGATTATCGACGAATGCCTCGAGATATTTCGGGCGGGCGTTGCGGTAGTCGATATAGTAGCTGTGCTCCCAGACATCGCAGCCAAGAATCGGGCTGGCACCATGGGTCAGCGGGTTGTCGCCATTGGCGGTTTTCATCACTTCGATCTTACCGTCTTTGACCGCAAGCCAGGCCCAACCGGAGCCGAACTGACCGGCGCCAGCGGCCATGAAGTCAGCCTTGAATTTGTCGTAGCC
>JBCDIB010000210.1:0-4856 GCA_038749385.1 Pseudomonadota bacterium
GCATTCAAATAATGGTGCTTGAAACGACCAACCTTGCGGGTGCTCACCAGATTGGCAGCCTCGAGCACCTTGAGATGTTTCATCACGCCAAAGCGCGTCATGTCGCTTTGCTTGGCCAAACCGGCTTCCAGCTCCGTCAGCGTTTGCCCGTCGCGCTCGCGCAGACTGTCCAGCAGTGCGCGTCGGGTGGCATCAGCCAGAGCTTTGAAAACCTCATCCATGCGCCTTCAGTAGGTGACTGTTTAGTCACCTGTCAGGCCGTGACATATTCTGGCGGAGACCAGAGCCGCAAATCGCGCTGAATTAGGAGGCGTTTTGGGAAGTTTTGGAGCTTGGAGCTATGGCCACAACATGGGGTGTCGTTGCTGCCACGCGGATGCGGCGCTCTTCTTCATGGCTAACCCGCACTGTGTTTCGGGCTCTGCATGCGGCGAGGAACAAAGGAAGAAAGGTTGCAGCGTCGTCAGAATTTTCGAGGCCCTTTGCAACGAACCGCTTTCCATCTTTCGTGCGAACGATCACACGGCCCGAATTGCCAAGGAAAGACCGGCGCACGGCAATGTCGTCCACTTCACTCAAGTCTAGTTCCCGCAGACGCAGCACGGGCAGGCCAGACGCAATCCTCAATTGATCCCCCACAGCCCAGACGCCCACGGTGCGCCGGCGCGCGGCTGCCCAAAGAAACATAAGGGCAAGAACGGCGCCCACAATCGGTGCGTAAAAGCGCACATTGGGGTCCGACACCCACGCTTGCCAACCTTGCTGATAAACTCCAAAACCCGCCACCACAGCCAGCAATAAGGCCGCCACCAAAGCCGGGCGATAATGGGCTTTTGCACCCTCAAAGCCCACCGCAGCCAGCGGCATGGCTTGCAGCCCCTGTTGAGTGTTGTCGTTGGACAATTGAGTGGCGGTTGGGAAAGTCGGTGCTACGGCCGTTGCGGCTGGCACTGGCTTGGAGGCGACATCCTGCGCTGGCATTTGCTGTCCGGTATGGCTCGCAACCATTGAGGCTCTCCGATGGGTCGCTAGAATCACCGCAAGACTATGATGTCACCGGCCATACGCAAGCCAATCAGAGGCAATATGCTGGCGATTGCCACATGACCTACCTATGTCAGTTGTGAGGGATACAGGAGCCGACAATGCCGCCCAACAACCGTCGAAGAACGCCGAATAGACGCGCCGCCCTGCCCGCACTGCTGGGCATACCAGTTCTCTTGGCCGGTGCAGTGGCGCTTATCGGCCCCCGGAATATTTGGGAAAAAATAGTTGGCGGGGATGCTGGCGACGTTGATTTCACGGCAGCGGATTTCGCCGCGGTGCTTGGTGACCGGCCAAATATCGGCCTCGCAGCGCCTGTTGGATTCTTTGATGCTGCGCTGGCTGACCGTGTGAACCATGTGGTGCCGGACTATTCAGCAGCCCCTGAGGACATATTTGCGGCTGTAAAGGAAGCGGCCCTTGCCCTGCCCAATATCAGATTGGCGGAACAGAATTTCGCGGCCAGCACATTGCGGTTGGTGCGATATAGTCCGACCCTTGGCTTCCCCGACACGATCAATGTGCGGCTAGTGGAACGGCCAGACGGCCAAATGTCATTCGTGGCCCTGGCCCGAGCGCGCGTTGGCTATTCAGATTTGGGCATGAATGCAAAGCTGCTCGGCGAATTGATTGACGCCGTATCGGAGCGCCTGCCTGTGCAGGCGCCCCAAACCTAGTGGGCCCAGACTTAGTGGCTCAGACCTAGTGACCCGTACCCAGTGACTTAGTTCCACGCGCTTGCACCCGTCAGGTGCGCATTGATGGCATTGTCAAGCAAGGTGTACTCGCGGGCATTGGTGCCGACCGCATCTCCAATCATGGCGAGCTGCCGACGCGCTGCATCCAAATCATCCTGCATAAGGAACGCTTCGCCCATATAGGAGCGAGCCAGGGTGAAGCCTGGGTCAATGCGCAGCGCTTCGCGGTAATAACCAAGGCCCACTTCCACACGCCCAAGCTTGCGGTGTGAAAAACCCAGATAATTCAGCACTCGGGGGTCGTTGCGGTTGGCAGCGAGGGTAAGCATGTCGATGGCTTCTTCGTAGCGACCGGCCAGTGCAAGCGCTTCCCCCGTATCGTAGATCATCTGATCGGTGAGCGAGGCAGACTTGTCCTCCATTGACACACAGGCACCCATCTTGCCGCTCTTGTCCCGGGCTTTCCGGTCATAAACCTCTCCCTTGGGACAGGCGATCTTTTTGCTCTGCGAGGAGTTGCTGGACCCACCACCGGCGGCCATGGCGGGCAGGCTGATACCCAGCGAGACTGCGGAAAGTCCGGCGATTATGGCGGGGCGGACTGTGAGTGGCTTGGTCATGTGGGCAATCTCCTGCTGCCAGTGTGTTTGGCTAAGTGTACGCGCACTGTGCCATTTCGGTTCGCGTTTGGTTAAGGCTTTCTCACCCACGAGCGCTCAACTTTTTGCGACCTGAAAACCGCTCCTTAAGATGCATCGGGTAGTTTTGACCCATAGAGCGAGTGGGCGAGAACATGCTTCTGAATAAACTTGAAAAACTGGCAACCGACGGCGACCCCTATTCCAAACGGGCATTGGCGCTTCGGCTTTCCAACCTTTACCTCGACGGCACACATGAGCCGACGATGGAAGAGAAAGAGCTTTTCAGTTCGGTCATGTTTCAGGTTATCGAAGACCTGACTGAAAGCGTTGTAGCGCAGATTTCGCAGATGCTCAGCCGCACTCGGCGCATTTCGCCGGACATGGCGTATCGCCTCGCGAACCATGAAGCGATCTCCATCGCCAGGCCAATGCTCGAAGGGTCACCACTGCTGACCGAGCGCCATATGTTGTCCATATGCGAAGACCGGTCCGAAGCGCACCGCACGGCTATGGCCCGGCGTGATGAATTGTCCGAAGTGGTTTCCCTCGCATTAGCTCGCGATGGGGCAGAAGCAACGCTGGTGGCCCTGGCGGACAATGATGACGCGCAATTTGGCAAACTTGGTGTTTCCATGCTGCTGGAACGAGGCGCGGAAAACGAAGACATTCAAAACTCCATCACACGCCGGGTGCGCAGCAACGCCTATCTGGGCGAGCTCATACGCTCCGCTCTGACCGACACGCTGCGCTACAAGCTCGGCGATTTCGCCCAAGTGCTCGACAGTGTGGGTCTTGATAAGCTCACGGCCACCGCCGAAGAGCAATTGGCGCAGCGTTATCGTGAAGAGCGCGCAATGCGCCTGAAAGCAAAGTTCCTGCGCCACAAAATTCGGTCCAACGAGACATCGTTGGAAAAAGAGATGGACACGCTCGTCCAACAAGGCCGCCTGCGCAATATCATGGCGCTGCTTGCCTCATGGCATTCCATCAGCCTCAAGCAGGTGGAACGCGCCTTCAGTCGTGGTGACTCCACACCAGTCATCTTCCTGCTCAAGGCAAGCGAATTGAAGGTGGAAACGTTCGAGCGTATCGAGGCGATGCGGTGCCTCTTCTACGGCCATGACGTGTTTGGCGTGGACGAAAAGAAGAAGGCCTACGAAGATCTGGCTCGCGCCGATGCCCTCAAAACCATCAAGCTGTTGCAGGATCGCCTGGCTCACGAGCAGTCTTCTGCAATAAATTAGCAGTTCCCATCACGCCACGGTGCGACTTCGTTAACGCCTGATCTGCTACCTTTGCGGCGCAGGACGGGAATACGCATGCTTGAGAAATTTCAAAGGCTCGCCGAGAGCAATGACGGCAATTCGCAAGCCGTGATGGTTCTGCAACTCGCAGACCTGTTTGTCAGCGATGACACAGAGGCGTCGAGCACCGAAAAGCACAATTTCGACTACATTATCAAGCACGTCACAAAGACCATCAGCGCCGATGTGACCGCCCGAATTGCCGAGCGCATCGCCCGCACCAACAGAGTTGCGTCGGCCACTGCGGCACATCTTGCGGCCAACGAAAGCGCCGACATTGCAGTGCCCGTACTGCAGCACTCGCCGGTTCTGTTGGACGAAGATCTGATCCAGATTGCGCGTACCCGCAGTGAGAGCCACCGGGTGGCAATTGCCGGCCGGGAAATAGTTGCCGAAGCGGTAAGTGAAGTCTTGTCTGAAGTGGGGGGCGAACGCACGCTGACCACGTTGGCGGACAATGAAGGCGCACAGCTCAACTCCAACGCGCTGAACAATATGTTGCGCCGTGCAGCCCCAAATTCGATCGTGCCAAAAAGGCTGGCCGAGCGTGCCACCAACAACAGTGCCCTGGGTGATATGGTTCGCAAGACCCTGGGTGCGGAGCTGCGCGAGAAACTCGAAGATGCGGGCCTCAAGCTGCCCGACAACAGTTTCGAGGAGATCAGCGCGGAGGCGAAGCTGGAGGTTGACCGCCAGGTCAAGGCCGAGCGCCTTCACATGGTCGATGCGATGGTTGCCAGGAACAAGATCGCCAACAATCAGGCCACACTTGACCTGGTGATAAAGCAGGCTCTGCAAAAGGACGCGTTTCTCCTGGCCACACGCATTTTGGCGATGCAATCCCATGTCGCTTACGAGCATCTGCTGCGCGCGTTCACAAAAGAGCGGGCGGAGCCCCTGGCAATTTTGTGCCGGGCCGGTGGTGTGGAGTTGCAGACCTTCCAAACCTTTGAGCTTGCCCGCTGTGATTATTTCGATCTGCCGGTCGGAGATATGGCGGACAAATTGGACGATATGCGCCGCGTTTCGGAACAGCAGGCACAAGAATTCCTTCAGAAAATTCAGGAAACACTGGCTGCCTGAGGCATTGGTCGTCCAGCGCCCAAGCGTATTACTGTCAGATTGAAGCCGTCAGACCCCTTTGAACACGCCCACGGCGGTGATTTCCA
>JBCDIB010000211.1:0-4849 GCA_038749385.1 Pseudomonadota bacterium
GCTGACCATCGGCCTGCGGGAAGGCAAAAACCGCGAGGTGCGCAATGTGCTCGGGGCGCTGGGCCTCGAAGTGAACCGGTTGATCCGCGTGTCTTACGGCCCCTTTCAGCTTGGCGATGTGGAAAGCGGGCAGGCACGGGAAATTCGTGGCCGGGTGTTGCGCGAACAGTTGGGGGAGAAACTCATCGAAGCCAGCGGCGCGGACTTTGAAACGCCGTCGCGGGAAAATGTTTCACCGCGCACTTCGGGTGCAAAAAAACCATTTCCCCGGAAACCAGACACCCGCGGCGATGGTCAACTCAGGCCCGCCGGTGGTGGTCGCAGCAAGGATGCTGCGAAGCGTGGGCAAGTGACGCGGGAAACCCAGGATGGTTTGGACACGCGCCGTCGCACTGCGGCCCGGAAATTCGACGATAAAAGGTTCGGCGACAAGAAATTTGCCGGTAAGCCAGTAGGTAAATCATCGGGTAGCCCATCGGGCAAGCTTGGCGGCAAACCGGGAGGTAAGGGCGGGGCACGCCCGTCCAGTGGCAGACAAGGCGGCGGCAGATCGGGGGCCGGTAGATCATCTGGTGGCCGCCCAACCGCCGGTAAACCGAAGGCTTGAGGTCTGACGCATGAGGATTGTCGGCGGGCAATATCGGGGGCGATCACTTACTGCGCCATCTGGTGATGACACCCGCCCTACAACGGACCGGACCCGCGAAAGCCTGTTCAACATTCTCAGCCACCATCCAGATGTGCAATTGCAGGGCGCGCGGGTTATGGACCTTTTTGCCGGCACAGGCGCTCTGGGGCTGGAAGCTCTGTCGCGCGGGGCATCGGCGGCGCTGTTTGTCGAGATGGGCAGTGGAGCCAGGGGCGCATTGCGGACCAATATCCATGCGTTGGGCGCGCAGGGTGTCGCCAAGATCTTTCGGCGTGATGCAACCGATCTAGGGCAAGTTGGGACCATGAAGCCGTTTGACTTGCTTTTCCTGGACCCACCTTACGGCCAAGGCTTGGCGCAAAAAGCGCTGGCGTCCGCTGCCGTCGGCGGTTGGCTGGTCGACGGCGCGCTGGCGGTTGTTGAAGAGGCGGACGAGGCACATTTCGATGTGCCTTCTGGTTTCCAAGTTCTGGACGAACGGCGCATGGGGATCACCCGTTTGCGCTTCCTGCGGTTTGCGGTGAACTAGTACCGGAATATCGTGGCCATCCGGTAGCGCAGGCGCTATCGGTTAAGGAGAGGGAGCGCATTATGGCCACCGGTGCTGACGGCGTAGATTTGATGACGCAAACCATTGTGCTGCTCGGCGGCGCGGTGGTGGCGGCACCTTTGTTCAACCGCCTCGGCCTGGGCACCGTTCTCGGTTATCTGGCGGCAGGCATCGCCATTGGGCCGGTGTTGGGGCTTATCTCTGATCCCGAGGGCATTCTTCATTTCGCCGAGTTCGGCATCGTGTTCCTGCTGTTTATTGTGGGTTTGGAGCTGAAACCAGCGCGCCTGTGGGAATTGCGGGTCGACATTTTCGGGCTTGGTCTGGCGCAGGTGTTTGTCACGGGGCTTGCGCTCACCGGTGTGGGCCTGGTGCTGCAATATCCGCTCGGATCTTCTGTCATTTCCGGCTTCGGGCTTGCCCTGTCGTCCACCGCGTTCGCCCTGCAATTGCTGGCGGATCGCGGCGAGACCAACCGGCCCTATGGGCAAAAGAGCTTTTCGGTTTTGCTGTTCCAGGATTTGGCGATTGTGCCGCTCCTCGCGCTCATCCCATTCTTCGCAACCCGCAGCGCGGACGGTGACGGCTTTACCGGCTTCTGGGCGTTTGCGGTGCCGATTGCAGCTGTTGTTGGCCTGGTACTCGCGGGCAGATATCTGCTCGACCCACTGTTGCGCATAATCGCCAAAACGGGCGCGCGCGAAGCCATGCTGGCCACCGCATTGTTTGTCGTTCTGGGCGCGGCTTGGCTCATGCAGTTTGCCGGCCTGTCTATGGCCATGGGGGCCTTTATCGCGGGGGTGCTGCTGGCAGAGTCCTCGTTTCGGCACACGCTGGAAGCTGATATTGAGCCATTCCGCGGTTTGCTGTTGGGCCTTTTCTTCGTGGCGTGCGGGCTCAGTCTTGACCTTGAGGTTGTGTTTGAGAACTGGTGGTTCATTCCGCTCATCGTTCCGCTGATCATCGCCATCAAGGCAGCTATTCTCTATGGGCTCGGGCGTCTTTTCAGCATGCCGCACGATGATGCCCTGCGCATGGGTGGGATATTGCCTCAAGGTGGCGAATTTGGCTTTGTGCTGTTCACCGCTGCGGCTGCTGCCGGTGTGCTGAGCCAAGCGGACGCCTCGCTTTTAATCGCTATCGTCACGGTTTCCATGGCGCTCACGCCTGCCACCGTGGCATTGGCCAACCGGTTGGTGCCGGTGCCTGAAAAAGAGGAGATGGAGGAGGATTTTTCCGACGCAGACGGCACCGTGATCGTGATCGGCTTTTCGCGCTTCGCACAGCTGATTTCGCAGTCGCTTCTTGCTGCGGGTACGTCGGTGACAATTATCGACACCGATGCCGAGCGCATTCGACAGGCCGCCCGCTTTGGCTTCCGTATCTATTTTGGTGATGGAACGCGGCCGGGCGTGCTGGAAGCTGCGGGACTGAAGGACGCCAAGGCCGTTGTGATCGCCACGGCAAGCGTCGATCTGACCAACCATATTGTGGATATTCTGCGCGAAGAAAGCCCGGACACGATGTTGTTTGTTCGCTCTTACGACCGGCGCCACTCCATCACTCTGCGCCAAAGCGGCGTCACCCATGAGATACGTGAAACCTTGGGCTCGGCGTTGAAAATGAGCGAAAAGCTGCTGATGAAACTTGATGTACCGCCCCAGCAGGCGGTGGATATCGTTACCGATGTGGCGCAGCGCGATGAACTGCGATTGCAGCGCCAGGTGGAAGGCGACATCTGGTCAGGCATAGAGCAAATGAACACTCAGATTACGCCTGAACCTCTGCTCAAACCCGACAGCGAAGCTAAACCCGTGGGCGATGAAAGCCGTAGTGTGCTGGCCAAAGGCGGGGGCGACCCCCACCATGCGGACCGCTGATATGAGCGAAAAGGCAGAGCCCAACAAGCAAGCCAAATTTCTCACCGGGTCCATGATGGGCCATGTGGTGACGATGACGGTCACCAGCTCCATCGGCCTGATGGCATTGTTTGCCGTGGATGCACTGAACCTGTTCTACATCTCGCAGTTAGGCCAGCAGGAGCTAGCAGCCGCGATCGGCTATGCGGGTACATTGCAGTTCTTCCTGATCTCCCTGTCGATCGGCATGGCCATCGCCACCGGGGCTACGGTGTCTAAGGCGCTGGGCCAGGGTGTGCGGGAGCGGGCGGCCAATATGGCCGGGGCGTCAATCATTTTTACCATAGTGGTGATGGCCGCCACGTCGCTGATCACCTTTCCATTTCTTGGACTGTTCGTCGGCATGCTGGGTGCCGAGGGATCCACCGCAGACGTGGCAGTGGGCTTTTTGCAAATCGTTGTGCCAAGCCTGCCACTGCTTGGTTTGGGTATGGCCCTGGGCGGTGTGTTGCGGGCTTTGGGCGACGCCCAGCGCGCCATGTATGTAACGCTGTTCGGCGGGTTTGTTGCCGCCATTCTCGACCCCTTGTTTATTTTTGGCTTCGATATGGGCGTGAATGGTGCAGCCACCGCTACGGTCCTGTCGCGCTGTTGCCTGGCCGCCTACGGCTTCTGGGCGCTGCAATCCAAGCACCAACTGTTCGCTTTGCCGGATCGAGAACATATGCGCGATGCGCTCGGACCGTTTTGGAAGATTGGTTTTCCCGCAATTCTCACCCAACTTGCGACGCCGGTGGGCAATGCGTACGTCACTCAGGCTTTCGCCAGCTATGGGGACGACGCTGTGGCTGGCTGGGCTGTGGTGGGCCGCCTGATGCCGTTGGCTTTTGGCGCAATCTTTGCCTTATCAGGCGCTGTCGGACCCATAATCGGCCAGAACTACGGCGCCGGTAACAGGCCCCGCATTCTTGAAGCGCTCCGTGACGGCATGATTTTCACCATGGTCTATGTGCTGGCGGTTTGGCTGATTTTGGCATTGTTGCGGGAAGTTATCGCCGATGCCTTCGATACGAGTGGTCAGGCGCGGGATTTGGTGCAGCTGTTTTGTCTTCTTGTGGCGGGCACATTCTTTTTCAACGGCGCGCTGTTCGTTGCCAATTCTGCCTTCAACAATCTGGGCTATGCCTTCTATTCCACGGTGTTCAATTGGGGCAGGGCCACGATTGGCGTCATCCCGTTTGTGTATCTGGGTGGCCTTTGGTATGGCGCGCCGGGCGTCCTGGTGGGGTGGGGCCTTGGCGCCGTCGTGTTCGGTATAGTGGCGGTGCTGGTGGCGTTTCGCACCATGCGCACGATGGATCTGGAAAACGAAGTGTCGCCGGAGGAGTTGGCGGCGTTGCCACCCGCTTCAAGCTCCGCTTTGTCATCCGGCAAGGGCGCGGGGCTCCACTAACAGCATTGTGGGCTCGCACTGCTCACCCTTGAGCTTGCGCTCGATCATGCGATCCATCTGCCCGGCCAGCACGTTCTGCAGATCTGCGGTGGTTTCCAGAATGGTTCCAACCCGCAGAAAGTCCTGTACGGCAAAGGCGTTCACCGGTGCCTGAATAAGGATGTCAGGGTGGCGCTGGCGCAAACGCAGTTCGCGCATTTTGCGCATCATTATGAGGTTTGAGCCGACCAGCGCTTCTAGCGCAGTGGGGGGGCGATCGGTCTGCTCGGTGGACACTTCACCCGCCACATCGATAGCTATTGTTATGTCCAGATCCTCGTCCAGCCGGTCGAAGGGCA
>JBCDIB010000212.1:0-4839 GCA_038749385.1 Pseudomonadota bacterium
GCCAAGAAATGGCTGCGTCTCGTCCAGAATCTCTTTTGTACCGTAGAGCACACCAATGCCTGTGGGGCCATAGAGCTTGTGGCCAGTGACGACATAGAAATCGCAGCCCATGGACTGCACATCAACCTTCGTGTGCACCGCTCCCTGGCAACCATCCACCATCACAGGCACGCCCTTGGCATGGGCCATGGCGCAAATTTCCTGCACCGGATTAATGGTGCCCAGCACGTTGGACATATGGGTGACGGCAACCATTTTAGTCCGCTCGGTGATCGCGTCGGACAGGGCATCCATGTCGAGCTCGCCGTCGTCGGTCACATCCACCCATTTGAGCACTGCGCCATAGCGCTCGCGCAGAAAATGCCATGGCACAATGTTGGAGTGGTGCTCCATGATCGACAACACGATCTCATCGCCGGGTTCAATGCGCGGCGCCAGATAGCCATAGGCCACAAGGTTCATGGCCGCCGTGCCACCGGACGTGAAGACCACCTGATCCACACTTTCAGCGTTGAGAAAACGGCGCGCGGTCTCGCGGCTATCCTCATAGGCTTTGGTTGCCTTATTGGACATGTAGTGAAGCCCGCGGTGCACATTGGCGTAGCCCGCCTCCATGACCTCGTTCATGCGGTCCATCACTTGACGCGGCTTCTGAGCGGATGCACCGTTATCGAGGAACACCAAAAGCTTGCCGTACACCTCTTCCGACAGAATCGGGAAGTCGGCGCGAATGGCCTCAACATCGAAAGCCGTGTCGGAAGAAGGTGTGCGTTCAAGCATTCTTATCTAGCCATCCATCAATAATATCGACCAGCGCATCGGACAGGCGCTCATCGTCCAGATCGTCCACGATCTCGTCCACGAAGCCTTTGACAAGCAACGCTTGTGCTTCGCGCTCGGGAATGCCGCGGCTCATCAGATAGAACATGTGGCTCGGCTCAAGGTCGGTAAAAGTGGCGCCGTGGCCGCATGCGACATCATCAGCGAATATTTCAAGCTCCGGCTTTGTGGAAAAATCGCCGTCGTCGGTAAGCAACAGCGTGTTGCAGGCCATTTTGGCGTCTGTTTTCTGGGCAATCCGGTCCACGGCAATGCGGCCCTGAAACACGCCGTGGCCCTTGCCCGCCACAATGTTGCGGATGATTTCTTCAGACGTGGTGTTGGGCACCAGATGCTTGAGGTCCATCGTCACGTCGATGTGCTGACCCTCTCCGATCAAGTTCACGCCGCGCAATTGGAAATCGGCATTCTCGCCCTCAACACGCACCCGCACCTCTTGGCGCACCAAGCTGCCACCAGCGTTCAGAACGAAAACGGTTAGCTTGGCATCTTCCGAAATGGTTGCGTTGATCTGTGCCAGATGGGTGGAGGCAACAGAGGTTTGCTGCACCACGACATAGGTCACGTCTGCTTTCGGGCCGACTTCTAAATGGGTCACGCACGTACCCAAGCCCCCTGCTCCGACCTGGCGCTCAACAAAGGTGACGTTTGCGCCCTCTTCCACCGCAATGGTGTGGCGACGATGCTTTTGGCCGCCATTGACGATGGTCGCAAACTCCAGCGGCACGTCGAAGCTGGCCCCGGCGTCGATGGTGCAATTCAGGCCATCATCGGCGAATGCGGCGTTCAATTGCCCGATCGTGTCGTCGGAGCCCTGAAAGCTCAATTCCACACGGTCGGGACTGAATTTAGAGGCGTTGAAGCCGGTGGCGCTGGCCGCTTGGTCGATTTGCACCAGCGGCTGCACCGGCGGCGCGTCATTGCTGGCTTCTGGAAAGTCCAGTTCCAACAATTTGGCGCGCAGGTCAGTGTAGTGCCAGCTTTCCACGCGGCGCGTAGGCAGACCGTACAGTTTCAGGCCACCGATCGCCGCTTCACGGGCATCGGCGCTGCCATTGGCCATCAGGGTTGCCCGCTGGGCTTCCCAGCGGTCGAAGAAAGCCTGTTCACCCTTGGTGTATTGCTTCAGCGGCTGCACGTTTTGTGCTGTGCGTTCAGGAACAGCCATGGCTAGGCCGCCTTGCCGATGATGTCGGCATAACCGTTTTCTTCCAGCTCCAGCGCCAGCTCTTTGTCGCCGGACTGGATGATCTGGCCCTTGTAGAGCACGTGAACCGTGTCGGGCACGATGTGCTCCAACAAACGCTGATAGTGGGTGATGACCAGGAAGCCGCGATTGTCTGCGCGCAGGCGGTTCACGCCATCGGACACGATCTTGAGTGCATCAATATCAAGGCCTGAATCGGTCTCGTCCAGGACACACATGTGCGGCGCCAACAGAGCCATCTGCAAAATCTCCGCACGCTTTTTTTCGCCCCCAGAGAAACCGACATTCACAGGGCGCTTAAGCATGTTCATGTCGATGTTCAGATCACCAGCGGCGGCCTTGACGGCCTTGATAAAGTCCGGTGTTGCCAGCTCATCTTCGCCGCGGGCGCGGCGCTGGGCGTTCATGGCCGTCTTGAGGAAGGTCAGCGTCGGCACGCCGGGGATTTCCACTGGGTATTGGAATGCCAAAAAGAGTCCGGTGGCAGCCCGTTCAGCAGGCTCCATATCCAGCACGCTTTCGCCGTTGAACAGGATGTCGCCATCCGTCACTTCATAATCGTCACGACCTGCCAGCACATAGGACAGCGTGGATTTGCCAGAGCCGTTGGGGCCCATAACAGCCGCCACTTCGCCGGGCTGAATGGTGAGCGAAAGCCCGTTGAGAATCTTGGTGTCCGTGTCCGCGATCTTCGCGTGAAGGTCTTTGATTTCGAGCATGCTGCTCTCCTAATATCCAATCATGCCCTTGAAGAGCGGCAACAACACCGCTGCACCAAGGCCGACAATAATTCCAATTCCTGCCCGCATGGGCCAAGTGCCAGACGACGGCGCAAAAACTGCCAAACCGCCACATATGGCGGCGTAGAAAATCATGGCAGTCCAGTCGAGCATGTCGCTCCCTCGTTTTATTCAGCGCCTATTGCAGGCGCGTCATTCACCACCACCGCTATCACCGAGGCCCGGCGTAAGGTTGCTCTGGGCCGCGCTAGCCTCCGTAAGGCCAGGGCCCGTTGGAACACCACCCTCACCCAGCCGCGAATTCTGCCTTGCCAAGTTGCTTTCGCCGGCCTGCGTGGCCGCGTAAGCCGCCCAGAAACAAAATCCTATTCCAACCGCGCCGATTGCCAACCACCAACTCTGAGTTTCCAAACCTGCAACGATTGGCAGCGCGCAAACCACCAGCAGTCCAAGTCCGAAATAGGCCCGGTACGTTCCGGACGGTTGGTGGCGCTGCACCACCCTTTACCCCACGCTCCCCTCAAGGGAGATGGAGATCAGCTTCTGGGCCTCCACGGCAAACTCCATCGGAAGTTCCTGGATCACCTCGCGCACGAAACCGTTTACGATCAGTGCCGTGGCTTCCTCCTCGTCGATGCCGCGCTGCATACAGTAGAACAGCTGGTCTTCAGAGATCTTGCTGGTTGTCGCCTCATGCTCGAACATGGCGGTGGCGTTCTTGGCCTCGATGTACGGCACGGTGTGCGCGCCGCAATCATTGCCGATCAAAAGGCTATCGCACTGGGTGAAGTTGCGGGCATTCTCCGCACGACGGGATGCCGACACGCGCCCACGATATGTGTTTTGGCTGTTGCCGGCGCTGATACCCTTGGAGATGATGCGGGACTTCGTATTCTTGCCCAGATGCACCATTTTCGTGCCGCTATCGATCTGCTGACGACCGTTGGAGACGGCAATCGAGTAGAATTCACCCTGGCTGCCATCGCCGCGCAGAATGCAGCTTGGATACTTCCAGGTAATGGCGGAGCCTGTCTCCACCTGCGTCCAGCTGATCTTGGAATTCTTGCCTTTGCAATCGCCGCGTTTGGTGACGAAATTGTAGATGCCGCCCTTCCCCTCAGCGTCGCCGGGATACCAGTTCTGCACGGTGGAATATTTGATCTCGGCATCATCCATAGCGACGAGCTCTACCACGGCTGCGTGCAGCTGATTTTCGTCACGCTGGGGCGCGGTGCAGCCCTCAAGGTAGGAGACGTAACCGCCCTCCTCGCAAATAATCAGCGTGCGCTCGAACTGCCCGGTGTTCTGCTCATTGATGCGGAAATATGTCGACAGCTCCATGGGGCAGCGAACACCCTTGGGAATGTAGACGAACGAGCCATCGGTGAAAACAGCGCAGTTGAGCGCCGAATAATAATTGTCCGACACCGGCACCACAGAGGCCATGTATTTCTTCACCAGTTCCGGATGTTCCCGAATGGCCTCGGATATGGGCATGAAGATCACGCCCGCCTTTTCGAGCTCGGCCCGGAAGGTGGTGACCACCGATACGGAGTCGAAAACGGCATCCACAGCCACGCGGCGTTCCTGGACGCCAGCCAGAACTTCCTGCTCCGCCAGTGGAATACCCAGCTTCTCATATGTGCGCAGCAATTCAGGGTCCACATCGTCCAGCGTTTGTGGGCCATCCTTGAAGCTTTTGGGCGCGGAGTAATAATAGATGTCGTTGAAATCGATCTCAGGATAATCCACCCGTGCCCAATCTGGCGCTTCCATGGTTTTCCAGCGCTCATAGGCTTCCAGCCGCCACTCGAGCATCCATTGTGGCTCGTCTTTCTTGGCGGAGATGAAGCGGATCACATCCTCGGACAGACCTTTGGGCGCTTTGTCAGACTCAATGTCCGTGGAGAAGCCATATTTGTACTGATCCACGTCAATGGCTTTGACCTGATCAATGGTTTCTTGGACTGCGGGCATGACTTACTCCGGGTGTGTTCACCTTCTATACGACCTAAAATGGTGATGGATGATCACCCATCAAGATCTGTTAGA
>JBCDIB010000213.1:0-4773 GCA_038749385.1 Pseudomonadota bacterium
AGAGTGCGGCGTCGAAGCCGCCGTGGGGCACGCGGGCAAATGTCACCACCAGCACCCGCGAAGCACCGGCTCGTTTCAGAGTACGGGAGCAGGCATTGACCGTGGCACCGGTGGTCAGCACATCATCCACCAACAATACCGGGCGCCCGGCCACAGCAATGCGCCGCTCTTCAGGCACACGAAATGCACCGGCGACATTGCGCTGCCGCGCGGTTTGGCCAAGCCCCACTTGCGCAGGTGTGGCCCGGTGGCGCACCAATGTCTCAGGGTCGAAAAGCAGGTCACGCTCGCTGCCCCGCACCAAAGCCCTGGCGAGTTCAGCGGACTGATTGTAACGACGTTGGGCCAAACGCTTCCGGTGCAGCGGCACGGGCATGACCGTCAACGGCGCTTGGCTGCACAGTTCGCCTTCCGCCTCCAACACCTCTTGGACTGCGCGCTGCATCCATTGGGCCATCCAACGGGCCAAAGCCGTATCATCGGAATATTTGAGGCGGCTCACCAGACGTCTGGCAGGGGGTGTGTAAAGCAAAGCGGATCGGGCGCGGTCAAAATCCGGTGGGTTGGCGATGGCCTCTGCCGAAAGTGCGCCTTGCCCGAGATCGTAGGAAAACGGAGCACCCGTTACGTCGCAGACCGGCGGGCTGAGAAAGTGAAATTTCTGCCAGCATGCGGGACACACTGCGCCATCACTGGCCGTAACCTCGTCGCACGACAGGCACGTGGATGGCACCAGCACACGCGCAGCAGCGCCCACCCACTGTTTGACGCCCCCCAATATGTTTCGTCGCTCTTGAGCACCAGGTACTGCGATTTGCTTGGCCATGCGATACTGAACCACGGCCATGGCTCTTGCGCCAGACACATCAACGTCCATATGCGAGGCCATGACCGAAATGCCTGCCTCCCCGCCCATCCCCAAAATCTTCGATCCGGCCCGTCAGCACGCACAGCGCAGCCGCGCGTGGGCACGCCATCGGCCGGGCGATGGCTCTGACTTTTTGCTGGCGCGCGCTGCGGAGGATCTTGCAGACCGGGTGGCGTTGGTAAGCCGTGAGTTCGACCGCACATTGGAGTTCTTTGGCCATACCGGACTAACGGCCCAGCGTCTGAGGCAATTGCCAAATGTTGGCGCCGTTGACCGGATGGAAAGCGTTGGGAAACCCGACTTTCGCGTAACGCCCGACCAGTTCAACACGCTTCCTTTGAAGGCCAGTCACTACAATCTCATTGTAGCGCCCTTGTGCCTGCACATGTTCGACGATCTGCCCGGCATATTGGTGCAATTGCGTCGAGCACTGGTTCCCGATGGGTTGCTGCTGGCGGCGCTGCCTGCAGTCGGCACTTTACTGGAACTGCGCACAGCGCTGCTCCGCGCTGAGACAGACATCCGCGGCGGGGCGGCGCTGCGGATGAACCCGTATGCAGAGTTGCAGGAACTGACCGGCCTGCTGCAGCGGACCGGATACGCACTGCCGGTGGGTGATGTGGATGAAGTGATGGTGCGATATAAATCACCGCTGGGCCTGATGCGTGACCTGCGCGCCATGGGCCAGGGCAATGCCCTTTCCGGGCCGCGGCCGCCATTGACACGCGCCCTGCTGCAGCGCGCTTCAGACATATATGAAAAAGAGAACGCAGATCAGGACGGACGGCTACGCGCGTCGTTCAATATGGTCTCCCTGTCCGGCTGGGCACCGCACGAAAGCCAGCAAAAGCCACTCAAGCCCGGAAGCGCAAAAACGAGCCTGACCAGCGTGCTGGCAAGCAGTACGCCCTCAAAGGGTAGCAGCTAATTGTTATCGTTCGACGTTTGCATAGCCGTGCCGATCTTTTCGAAGGGTTTTTTGGTCTCTTCGCCGGTTTGCGTCGCACCGGTAATGACACCGATTGCAATCAGTGATGCGATGAGGCCGTATTCGATGGCCGTTGCCGCCGATGTGCGCTTCCAGAACCGCCCGATTGATAGTCTTTTGCTCATAGAAAGTCCTTTGCGCCAGCCCAGAGACCCCAATTCAATGTCGAAGCAGATAACACAGAGCGCGTGTCGAAAATCTTATGAGAGAAGAGTCAATTTTCGCGGACTTGCATCCAACGGTTAACCAAAACGGCCAGCCGGAGCAGCCTTAGCAATGACCGTTATCGCTGCCATTTGTGTAGGCGATGCAAGGCGGCGAGTTCTTGCCCTGGGTGATGGAGCGAAAGATGTAACGCACCTTCTTATCATCGGCGGGCACAGCAAACGGATCGGACCGGACAGAGCCTGTCACCGTCATATCCACACCGCCATTGGATGTGGCGCGGACGATCTGCATGTCGCTGGCGCGATCAAAAACAGGGACCAGAAACATGCCCAGAAAAAGTGCTGCCGCACTGGCCACCAGGCTGAACTCCAGCGTGGTTATCGCTTTGGTGGAGGCTGAGAATCGACGAAAGGCTTGGCTGCGGGCTGAACTGCGCATGGACTGACTTCCTGAAGCATACGCCGGAGATGGCGCTGCCTAAAGAATCGGTCAGGACCTTAAAATATCGGTTAATGCGGAGATAAGAGGTATGTCAGCTTCCGGCATATCGAAATCACGGAGCTTGGACGCGCGCGCCCATTTGAGTGTTTGGCCTTCGCGGGCCACCGGGAACCCCTGGAACCGTCGGCAAATGTATAGCGGCATCAAAAGATGGAATTTGTCGTAGCCATGGCTGGCGAAGGTGAGCGGCGCGAGACAGTCCACCTTGGTCGTGACGCCAAGCTCCTCCTCAAGCTCCCTCACCAGCGCATTTTCAGGCGTTTCACCGGCTTCGACCTTGCCACCGGGGAACTCCCACAGGCCGGCCATGCTCTTGCCTTCAGGCCGCTGAGCCAAAAGAACTCGCTCGTCGGCATCCACCAGCGCGCAGGCAACGACAAGCACCATGGGGCGGGCTTTGGGGCTGATGGCGGGACCGGCACTTTCACTCACGAGCCTTGCTCCGCCGCCGCGCGCCAATATCGGTAGGTGTAGGCCGTCGTAAAGCCCAGTTTTCCGTACAAGGCGAGGGCAGGTTCGTTGTCAGCTTCGACCTGCAGCCAAGCCGTGCGAGCTCCGCGCTTTTGGGCCCAAAGAAGTGCGCTTTTCACAAGACTCATCGCATGACCCCGCCGTTGGGCATGGGCGGCCACCGCCACTTCAAACAGGCCCACCATATCACCATCATGCACGGCCATGGCTGTGGCCAGGGGCTGCTCGTCATCGCCGCCGGTCATAAACAGACCGACTTCCGCCGGAATGCCCTCTATCGCCTGCGCCAGGGGCGCTGCCTGAGACTCATCGCGCTTGCGGATGGCTGTGAAATGCTCAACCCAGCGGCTGATATCGCGGTAAGACAATTGCTCCTTTGCCGCGCTCAGATCCACGTCCTTGAGCGGCATTGTCTGAACAAATGACGTCCCTTCAGACTGCCATTTGCGCTCTGTCAGAAGCGTAAGCAGTTCAGTGGGGATCAGCGGTGTTTCGCGCACCACCAATGGCCGCCCGGCCATGGAGAATAGTTCGCCCGCCTCGTCCAGACGACGGGCGACGTCCTTTCTGTCGCCGGGGTCCAGAGGGGTCACGCTGTTGATCCGGCGGCCATCTTGAGTGGGGCTTATCCGGTTGAGCCATGCCCCATCATAGCTGCTTTGCTGCGACGGCCACGCCCGCATGCCAACGGCTTCGAGGCGGCGAACAAATGGCAAGGTGGCATTACTCATGAGCGGTAGTCGCCATTTATCTCAATATAGCGCTTGGTAAGATCGCATGTGTAAGCGGTGTAGCTTCCATCGCCCATGGTAAGATCAACAGTGATAGACACTTCATCGCCCTGCATATGGGCGGAGGCAGCGGCTTCGGAATAGTCCGAGGCGCGCTCGCCGGCCTTGGCCACTTGCACGTCACCGAACCAGATGGACAACAGGTCTCTGTCCGCTGGTTCGCCAGCCTTGCCCACAGCCATGACCACCCGGCCCCAATTGGCGTCTTCCCCCGCTATTGCGGTTTTGACCAACGGTGAATTGGCAATGGACATGGCAATTGTACGGGCTGAGGGGTGGGACACAGCACCCTGCACCTTGATTGTAACCAGCTTGGTGGCCCCTTCGCCGTCGCGGACAATCTGCATCGCAAGATTGTGCATGACGGACGCGAAGGCCTCAGCGAACTCGGCCAGTGCCGGGTCCGCCGGGTCGTCGATCAGGTCACCGTTGCCGGTTGCGAAGGCCAAAACCGTATCGGAAGTAGAAGTATCGCTATCGACCGTTACAGCGTTGAACGTGCGATCGGCCTCGCGGGACAAAAGTGTCTGAAGAACGCCCGCAGAGACCGGCGCATCGGTGGCGATGAAACCCAGCATGGTGGCCATATCCGGCGCGATCATGCCCGAGCCCTTGGCGATCCCATTTATCACAACCGACCTGCCGTTCAGATTTGCGGTGGCCGTGGCAGCCTTCGGGAAGGTGTCAGTGGTCATGATGGCACCGGCCGCCCGTGCCCAGCTGTCGGTTGAGAGATTGCCGTTGAGCGCAGTCAGATGCTCGGCAAAAGCGGACGCATCAAGCGGTTCACCGATCACACCTGTGGACGCCAGATAGACTTCGCCGGGCGCGCAGCCCAAGGTTTGAGCGGCGGCCTCAGCGGTCATTCTTGCTGCCTGAGCGCCCTTGGCGCCGGTGAAGGCGTTGGCGTTGCCCGCATTCACCACCACGGCACGCGCCAAGCCACCGGCAAGATGCCCGCGGCACCAGTCCACCGGAGCAGATGC
>JBCDIB010000214.1:0-4767 GCA_038749385.1 Pseudomonadota bacterium
ATGATTTACGCCACCATATTTGACAGCGCTTACGCCCTGTTTGCCGGCCGCGCCGGTTCTATGCTGTCCACCAACCGCGTGCGTCTAGTCGAGCGTGTGAGCGGGACAGCGCTCATCGGTGGCGGTATATGGTTGGCGATGTCCAAGGGCGTGCGGAGCTAGTGGTGTACTGATGGTGAACCGTACCGCATATTTTCCTGGGTCGTTCGATCCCTTCACGCTTGGCCATCTGGATCTGTTGGCCCAGTGTTATAACTTGGCTGACCAGATTGTTGTGGGCATAGGCGTGCATGCAGGTAAAACGCCATTGTTTGATTTTGATGAGCGCGCGGCCATGGTGCGGGCAAGCGCAGATGAGTTTGAGCTGGATGTTGATCGCTTGAAAGTGGAGCCGTTTAGGGGGCTTGTGATCGATGCCGCACGTGAGGCAAAGGCCAACATACTGGTGCGCGGTCTGCGAGACACCGACGATTTGCCTTATGAAATGCAGATGGCCGGCATGAACGGCACGATGGCCCCCGGTTTGCAGACCGTATTTTTGCCAGCTTCACCTGAAACGAGGTTCATTACCGGCACACTGGTTCGGCAAATCGCGTCAATGCGCGGCAATATCGAGCCCTTTGTCAGCGCATCTGTCGCTGAGGCGCTTGAAAGGCGCTTTGCGAAACCAAACTAAAAGCGCAACAAGCGCTTCGATATAAATTTCCCTCGAAAGGCCCCTGATGTTTTCAAAAGTCACACGCCGCAGCGCAGTTGCGCTGGCCATGTCCTTTGCCTTTGTCGGCTCTGTCCAGGCAGCAGATGCCGAGAATACTCTGCTGATTGGACTTGAAGGAGGCACGGTCGAAATCGAGCTGAACACGCAAGATGCTCCCAATCATGCTGCGCGCCTGAAGGAATTGGCCCGTGAAGGCTTTTATGATGGCGTGGTGTTTCACCGCGTGATCGAAGGTTTCATGGCTCAGACAGGCGACCCCACCGGCACGGGCATGGGCGGCTCGGACAAACCGGACCTTGAGCAGGAGTTCTCGCGCACACCATTTGAGCGCGGCACCGTGGGCATGGCACGCAGCCAAAACCCAAACAGCGCTAACAGCCAGTTCTTCATTATGTTTGAAGAAGGCTCTTTCCTGAACGGCCAGTACACAGTGGTTGGCCAGGTGGTCAGTGGCATGGAATATGTCGATGCAATTAAAAAGGGTGACTCGGCGGCCAATGGTGTGGTCCAAGACCCTGACAAAATGATCAAAGTTCAAGTCGCTGCTGACGCACAGTAGCAATTTTCTACCCCGTGAAAGGAGCCCTCGTGGCTGACATCAAAGATCCTGAAAACACCCTGCTGCTCGATACGACCAAGGGGCCGGTTACCATCCAATTGTTGCCAGAGGTGGCGCCAAACCATGTTGAGCGTCTCAAAACTCTGGCCCGCGCTGGATTTTATGACGGCATAGTGTTTCACCGCGTGATTGACGGGTTTATGGCGCAGACTGGTTGCCCGCAGGGGCGCGGCACCGGCGGTTCGGACCATCCAGATCTTGACCAAGAATTCAGCGCAACGCCCCACGAGCGCGGCACATGCTCCATGGCCCGCACCAGCGATCCGAACTCGGCCAACTCGCAATGGTTCATTTGCTTCGACAAACAGGAGTTTCTGGACCGTCAATACACGGTTTGGGGCCAGGTGATTGAAGGCATGGATGCTGTGGATGCTCTTTCCAAAGGCGAGCCACCGCGCAACCCTGATACAATAAATTCCATGAAGGTTGCCGCAGACGCCTAATATTGTGGCGGCGATGACTAAAAAGAGGGGTGCAGTGCGCCCCTTTTTTACGAACGCAACACACGCACCGAAATGGGGTGTAAACTCGCCATGCGCGTTGATGAATTTGACTTTGAGCTGCCAAATGAGCGCATCGCACTGCGTCCGCTGGCAGATCGCACGAGCGCCAAATTGCTGGCCGTCACGAATGGTCATTTGACCGATCATTCCATCGCCGATTTGCCGTCCTTTATCCGTCCGGGCGATGCGATTGTATTTAACGACACCAAAGTCATTCCTGCTCGCCTGTACGGGGTGCGCACCCGGCGCGACCAGCTGACCGGTGAAGATGTGTCCGCCAAAATCAATGTCACGCTGCATATGATGGACGGGCAGGATGGTTGGCGCGCATTCGTGAAACCAGCCAAGAAGGTCGCGGTCGGCGAAACTGTTCACTTCGGCGACCACCTGTCTGCGTTAGTGGAAACAAAGGGCGAGGACGGCGAAGTTGTTCTGCGCTTCAACGCTGCCAATGACGAACTCATGGCAGCCATTGGGGCGGTGGGGGAAATGCCGCTGCCGCCCTATATCGCGTCAAAGCGAGGGCAGGACGAACGGGACCGAACTGACTATCAAACCAGCTACGCAAAGCATGAGGGCGCGGTGGCCGCGCCAACTGCCGGGCTGCATTTTACGCCAGACCTGCTGGCTCAGCTTGAAGCGGCGGGGGCAAGCCTTCACTTCGTGACACTTCACGTGGGGGCTGGCACATTTCTGCCGGTGAAGGCTGACGATACGAACGACCACAAAATGCATGCCGAAATTGGTGCGCTGTCGGCGGCAACCGCTGAAATTCTCAACCGCACCCGCCAAGGCGGCGGCCGCATAATCGCTATTGGCACGACATCTCTGCGCCTGCTCGAGAGCGCCACCAAGCCGGACGGCCATATCGAGCCGTTCACCGGCGCAACTGACATATTCATCACGCCGGGCTACCGCTTCCGCGCGGTCGACGTGTTGATGACCAATTTTCACCTACCGCGCTCAACGCTGTTTATGTTGGTCAGCGCGTTTGCCGGCCTCGACGAGATGCGCCGCGCCTACCGACACGCGATCGAAGAACGCTATCGCTTTTATTCCTATGGCGATGCCTGTCTGCTGCATTGCAAACCAGTTGAGAACGCTGATGCAAACGTTTGACCGGACTCACACCTCCGACGATTGGCATTTCACGCTGCACGGGCAGGATGGCGGTGCACGACGCGGCTCGGTGGTGACGCCCCGTGGCACCATTCGTACCCCCAGCCTTCATGCCGGTGGGCACCGTTGGCACAGTGAAAGCCATGTATCTGGATCAGGTGGATCAGCTGGGCGCGGATGTCATTTTGGGCAACACCTATCACCTGATGCTTCGGCCAACGGCGGAACGTGTGGACCGGTTGGGAGGGCTTCACGACTTTATTCGGTGGCCCCGGCCTATCTTGACGGATTCGGGCGGCTTTCAGGTTATGAGCCTGTCGGATTTGCGACAAATGACCGAGAAGGGCGTGGTTTTCAAAAGCCATATTGATGGGTCGCGGCATGAGATGACACCGGAACGGTCCATCGAAATCCAAGGTCTGCTCGGCTCCGATATTCAAATGCAGCTAGATGAATGCGTTGCGCTTCCCGCCGAGCCCAAGCGCCAGGAAGAAGCCATGGAGCTTTCGCTGCGGTGGGCGGAACGTTGTCGGGTCGCGTTTGGAGAACAGGCTGGCAAAGCCATGTTCGGCATAGTGCAGGGGGGCGACCAGCCCAGTCTACGCCGCCGTTCCGTGGCGGGTTTGGTCGACCTAGATTTGAAGGGCTATTCCATCGGTGGCCTTGCGGTGGGCGAGCCGCAAGACGTGATGCTTGAGATGCTCGAAGTTGTGACACCAATTCTGCCGTCGCAAAAGCCACGCTATTTGATGGGCGTCGGCACGCCTGACGATTTGCTGGAATCGGTATCCCGCGGTGTGGATATGTTTGATTGCGTAATGCCCACGCGCAGCGGCAGACATGGGCTGGCATTCACCCGCAGGGGCCGTGTGAACCTCAAGAACGCGCGCCATGCTGAAGACCACCGACCCATAGACGAAGAGAGCAATTGCCCCGCAACGCGCGATTACAGCCGCGCTTACATCCATCATTTGATTCGTTCTAACGAAGCGCTTGGTGCGATGCTGCTTAGCTGGCACAATTTGGCTTACTATCAGGAGCTTATGGACGGTATGCGCAAGGCGATAGAGCAGGGCCGCTTCGCCGATCATAAAGCTGAGGTTAAAGCGGGTTGGGCAAGGGGCGACATCGCCCCGCTCGGTTAGACGGCAGTGCTTTAGGTGGAACTTCCACCTTTTTGAAGAAACACACCCGTGATGCGGAATTCGCCGTCATATTCGCCAAGGCTGTACAGAGCGACCCAGCCCACGCCTGCCTTGTCGGTGATGAACACTTCCTGAACCCGCTGGCCGTCACGCTCCATTGCGCGGCCAAGAGCAAAGCTGGCAGGGTCGTAAACCGCGCCGTAGCCGCGAGACACCATCTGCGCAAACACCTCTGAATTGGGGTACATGCGCTGGATAACGGGGGCTGCATGGGCGTAGGCACCCTTGTAATCCTTGCGTATGAAAGCATTGAGCTGGCTTTCAACCACTTTTGCGCACCGCTCTTCGGCATCCATGGCCAACGCGCGATCTATGAACACGAAACTCGCCGCAGCGCCAAGCATGCCCAGCATCGCTGTGCGGCGGTTTAGACCCGACTGGTCTGTGTTTTTCGTAGTGGTGCGCGCGCGCGATGACGTCGTATGACTGGCGTAGCTGAGCATGAGGTGTTTCTCCATTTCGTCATAGTACGCGTGAAGTGGGGATTTGGAACCGTGCCTCACGGCCTCGTGACAAAGGGTTACAGTTTTCAGATGCGGTGTTTTGTCCGCCAAAGCGTCACCGGCGCCTTGGGGTGCAGGTCAAAACGCGCCATATGCTGTG
>JBCDIB010000215.1:0-4693 GCA_038749385.1 Pseudomonadota bacterium
CAATGTCAGCACAAAGCCGCCAAATACGCGTCCCAACATCGATCCACGCCCTCGGCTCATCTAGCAGCCCGTCCGGGCGCGACCTGGTAGAATCCGGGGCAAGGCAACTTCCCGCACACCAACACCCGAACCTACCTGAGTGTCATACAGGCGCAGAATAAGGGTCATGGGACGATCTCCCTCAACACGCATCCAATTGCCTGAAACCGGATCAGGGCCAACGCCTATCACGATGGCATCAACATCCGCATTGCTGTTCTCGTCCCGGTGCGTGTGGACTACGGCTCTGGAATGTATCGCCGTCTGTGGTGCCTGCGCTGCCAGAAGGCTGTCGCCCTGCAGCCCCACGGCATCAAGGGTCCAAAGCCTCGCCTGGGGAATTGAGCCGGACAGCGTATAGTTGCAACCAGCTCGCAGCCTTTGACCGAGAGCGTCGGTGGTGGCGCTCAGGGTGAAGCCTTCTGCCAGCCCCAATGGTAGGCCGCCCAATTGCGCCGCTTTGGCTGCTGCATAGGGGTTGTTGCCGGGATCAGAAAGTTCGGTAAAGGCGCTCCACTCGTCCAGGTCGATCTTATCGACGAAAAAGTCCAAGGTGAGCGCGCGCCAAGCGGTCCAACCACCCAGGCCCAAACCTATGGCGCAGGCAAGCGAAATCGCAGCTAAGTAGGCCAGTAGGCGCAAGTTCAGGGCCTGGAAATCATTGTTTCTGGAGCCGGCGCATCGTTGGTTGTGATGCCACTCGATATATCTGCAAGCTGTTGCGGATCGACCCTCGCAATGGTCTCGACGAACAGATTGTTGAGCGAGCGAAGTGCGCGCTCGGTGCCCGCGCTTAGACCACGCGGCCGCTCTGAAATCTCAAAACCCTCATTTCGGGCAAACGGTGTGGGGAGGTTTTGTTCGCCGATGAATGGAATACTCTCCAGCTCGATATTCTGGTGAGCGTAGGTCATGAATTGTTGCCATGTCATGGCAGGCAAGCGACCGCCGGTAAGCCGGGCTGTGGCGCTGAAATCATCATTGCCATACCAGACGGCGGCTACGTAATTGCCGGTATAGCCCACAAACCACGCGTCCCGATAAGCCTGTGTAGTGCCGGTTTTACCAGCGGCTGGAATGCCAGCCAGCGCGGCCCGGCGGGCTGTGCCGATCTGTGGAACCTGCACCAAAATCTGGTTCATCGAGGCCACGGCTTCCTCGCTCAGTACACGTTCCGCAGGGGGCGTGTTGGACTCAAAATCCCACACTAGACTGCCGTCTTCACTACGCAGCTGGGTGATGCCGTGGCGGCGCGGCTCAAAACCACCATTGGCGAACACCGAATAGCCGGTGGCTTGATCAAGCACCGTCATTTCATTGACCCCCAGCGCCATGGGCGGGAAGGGCACGATGTTCGCCTCAACTCCCATGCGCTTGGTCAGCTTTACCACCTCCTCGCGGAACGAGCGTTTGGACGACAGGCGCACCGGCACTGTGTTGATGCTTTTGATCAGCGCTGTTGCGGCGGTCGTGCGACCGCGGAAACTGCGGCCATAGTTTTGTGGCGACCAATTGCCGATACGAATGGGGGCGTCCAGGACCCGACTTTCAGGGCGCAGACCATTTTCCATGGCGTGGGCATAGACGAACGGTTTGAATGAGGAACCCGGCTGGCGTTTGGCCCGTGTCGCTCGGTTGTATTGGCTCTGGCCATAATCTCTGCCACCCACAACAGCGCGCACAGCACCCTCTGTATCCATCACCACCATGGCAGCTTGCTTGACGCCATAGCTCTTGCCGTACTGGCGCAGATGACTCTCCACCGAGTTCTCGGCCGCTTTCTGCAGGTTAAGGTCAATTGTGGTTTTGGCGACCAGATTTTTGACGCCCAAACCCAGGGCAATCTCACGCACCTCGTCGAAGGCCCAATCCAGAAAGTAGTCAGGCAAGGTCAGGTCGCCACGATATATGGCGGCCGCAGGGCGCCGCCTTGCCTCCACCACCTGGCCCTCGGTGACAAAGTCTGCCTCCACCATATTGGTGAGCACTTCGTTGGCCCTGGCGCGGGCATTTGGCAGGTTAACATGCGGGGCAAAGGCGGTGGGGGCCTTGAACAGCCCGGCCAGCATTGCGCCTTCTGCCATCGTCAGCGATTTGACGCTCTTGCCGAAATAGAATTCAGCTGCTGCCTGCACCCCAAAATTGCCGCCCCCCATATATGCGCGGTCAAGATAAAGCTGCAGGATCTCTTTCTTGGTGAGGTTGAACTCCAGCCAGACTGAGAGGAACGCTTCGTTGATCTTGCGCTCCAGGCTCCGCTCGTTGGTAAGGAACACGTTCTTGGCCAACTGTTGCGTGATGGTCGACCCACCTTGAACCACGGCATTGGCACGGGCGTTTTCGTAAAGCGCGCGGATAAGACCTTGTGGGTCAACGCCGTAATGATCAAAGAACCGTCGATCCTCGGTGGCCAGCACGGCCTTCACAAAATGGTCCGGCAGATCTTCCAACTGCGCCACGGGGCGCTGACGAATGCCGCGCTCACCAATTTCGTTGCCAAAGCGATCAAGAAACGTGACGGAAAATTCGTCCTGCGCTAGCCAGTCACCCTCCGTCCGCTCCATGGCGGGAATGGCGAGGGCGAAAAGCAGTGTGGCACCCACCAGCCCTATCGTTGCGGCCTCACTTCCGATCTCGGTGACAACGCGCTTGAACCCAAACACACGGAACTGGCGGAAAAAGATGACAACATCTTCCCAAAAGTCGCCACCCGAAGCGAAGGCCTGATAAATTGTCGTGTCGAGCCATGAGTCCGCCGCCAACATGGTACGGCTAAGCCAACCGCGGCGACGGTTGGCGCTGGCTCGTTCCAGAGGGTCGGTCTGTTTAGGCTTCATCATTCTGGCTTCGTAATTGGGCGGCGCGAAGTCTCAATGCCGCTTCCATCGGCGTGTTTTTGTCAGGTTGACGTCCGGCGGTTTAATTGGTCTGCACCTTCTTCTAGACCCGCCGAGACGGATAAGAAAGGCGCAGCCGTACCATTGTCAAAACGTCCTGAACCACAACTCGCCGACATGGCGACTGTTCCACCCGATGATGGTGAAGATCGGTTCTGGCTCGAAAAGAGCCTTGAGGAACTGACATCGGAACAGTGGGAAGCGTTGTGCGATGGCTGCGGGAAGTGCTGCCTGAACAAATTGGAAGACTGGGAAACCGGCCAGATCTACTGGACCAATGTTGCCTGCCAATTGTTCGACGATGGCACTTGCCAATGCTCCGACTACACCAATCGGTTCGCCACCGTCCCGGACTGTGTTCAGCTCACACCCAAAGTTGTTCGGCGAGTCACCTGGCTGCCGGAAACGTGTGCCTATGGCCGCGTCCGCGACGGGCGTGACCTGCCGGACTGGCATTATCTCAAGACCGGCGACCGTATGAGCGTGCACCGCGCTAATGCGTCCGCTCGGGATAAAACTGTTTCAGAACAGAATGTTACCGTGGATGAGTACGAAGATTTTTTGGTCGATATCCACGACCTCTAGAGAAAACATCGAAATCTAGGAATATTTTCCTTTACATCGTTCCGATGCTTTGGTAGACATATGTCACAATCGGAAAAGTGGGTGGCCTGACGGCGGCTCTGACTTTCCGGGACTTTCTTTACATAGCTATTTGGAGACGCTCCATGGTTTCGACCGTTGCCGAGCGATGGGCCGCAATGCGTGCCATCTACGAGACTTTCGGCGTCGGTATTGACCTCCTTTGCCAAGCAACCGGGCGCAGTCGGGCGCCGGTGGCGGACCGCATGCGCGACGAGCAATGGGTGGCGCCTGATACGGCGCGAAGCAGCGTGTTGGCACGTATGTTCGCAATGCTCGAAACGCAATTGGGAGAATTGGAAGGCCACGTGAATGCCGGGGAAGGGGCCGATGAAAAGTCCGTGAGGACGCTCGGCACCATGGCCCGAACTTGGGAAAAACTGAACGCACTGGAACAGCTGATGGACAAGGAACTGGATGAACGATGCCGCGACCTCGATGCAAAACATTGCGACACCAACCAGGTCACCGCCGAGCCAACTAACGATGCAGGACTTCATGCGCTCCGTCTCGAGCTTGAGAGACGCATTGCAGCACTTGTCGAGCGAAAGTCTGCGGATGGCGTTTCTAAAGACGCTGACGCCCTCCGAACTGGAGATGTTGAACGTTGAATGGCGGCTTTGGGCACGGCCCGAGCAATTCGCCCCCACCTTCGCGCAAAGCCCCTGGCGCACATGGCTTTTTATGGGCGGTCGCGGCGCAGGCAAAACACGAGCGGGTGCGCAGTGGATCAACGGTCTGGTGGCCGGCCTTGCGGGTTACGGCAAGTGCCTCACCGGCCGCATAGCACTGGTGGGCGAGACCTTCGCCGATGTGCGCGATGTGATGGTGGAAGGAGATAGTGGCGTTCTCGCCTGCTCTGCCGCAAGCAACCGACCCAAATGGGTGGCGTCCCGCCGCACGCTGGAATGGGAAAACGGCGCAACCGCAATGGTTTTCTCGTCAGAAGATCCCGAGGCCCTACGGGGTCCTCAATTTGAAGTGGCCTGGGGCGATGAATTGGGCAAATGGGTGCGTGGGCAAGAGACGTTCGATATGCTGCAATTCGCTTTGCGGCTTGGCGACGCTCCGCGCCAATTGATTACGACAACGCCGCGGCCTGTTCCGGTGCTAAA
>JBCDIB010000216.1:0-4661 GCA_038749385.1 Pseudomonadota bacterium
AGCGACACCAGTTCAGCCATTGCCCGCAAAAGCGTCCAAGCCATCGCAGCGACTTCAAACGCCAAATTGGGGTTCGGACGGGCCGCCCGCGCCGGTGTCGATGCGCTTGTCCGCCGTCAAACGTCCGTAAAGAGCCAAGAGGCCCGCGACGACTGTTGCAAGCTCAGTCAGGCGTTCTGCGAGCAACTGCTCCGCTCCGCTGCCAAATGGCATGCCAAACAAGGACAGGCCTGCGCCAATGATCGCAGCCACCGAGGCCCATATGGTTTTGGAAGCGTACCAGGATTTTGTCTCAGTCATGGAAATTCCTTCGTAAGTTGTAGAGGGTTCGGCTAGGTCGAGAAGATTTTGGAAGCGGCGTCACCGGGTCCTGTCACTGCGCTGATCTGGGCAACGTCGAGCTGCACAGATGCTGGAAGTTGCGCAAACGATGATGCATCAAACGCACTCTCGTTGACTGTCTGGCTAGCAAGCACCACGCCGCTGGCAACGTCAGTAAGCGAGACCTGATAGCTCTCAACCCGCTCGCTCATGGGGATCTCTGCCTGATCCCAGTTGTCGGCATCCAGTCTGTCCCGCCGGATCCAGGAAAACAGATTGCCGTTGCGCCGCAGGTGCACGGGAGACAAAGGGCGCAGGGCGCGAGTTCCGCCTGCAAAGCTCTGCGATACTGCCATTGGTGAAGAAACCAATTCGCCCGTCCGCACTGCGCGCCAGTTCAACAGGACTCCACGATCCGAACTTTCGATCTTGATTGGGGTCAATGCACTGTTGAGCACCACGGTGCGAGCACCGCTGGCCGCAGCATCGAGCATTTGCTGTTCAGTGCCATTTTGCCCCCGGAGCAGACCAGACAGCTGGTAACGCCTTTCAGCGATAAGCTCTGCCTTTGAAAACTGTATGATCTCCCAACCATTTGGCTTCTCGACCGCTATGGCATTGGTGCCGCCGAGCACATCTTGATCTGGTTGTGAACTCAAGGAGCCCTGCACCAGCTGCACCTTCAAGGCCGCGTTCTGCACCCATCGCCAGGGCACGCTTGAAGGCAAATCTTCCAACAAGCGGCCGGCGATTGCGTTTCGGCGGGCATTCGCTCGCAGCGTGAAACCAGCCGTTGCAGCCGACGAATACAGGCCATAACCGCCGCGCCAGCGATTAACGGAAACCGCTGCAAAACTGGTCTCGTCAGTGCCGGGCAGATTGGGCAGGTCAAGAAACGTCACATCGGGTACGCCCGCAGCACCGCTCGGTTGGGTTTTGCGAGTTTCGGGAAACTGCGTGACGGGTGCAGAAGCCATGAGCCTGTCGGTTGACCGGGCCATCACCGATATCGCGTCTCCACGCTCGACATCGGCAACCGCGTATTCTCGGTCCTTTATCACCACTGGATCATTGGCCCGCAGGCCTTCGGCCGCCGGAGGCAACTTGAATGATACGGTGTCTCGACCTGCCCAGCGGGACCTGAGCAGCGCAGCGGCACGGCTTTGGGCTGTGTTTTGCGAAAGGCTGACGGCAAGAGAAACGTTTTCGGTGTTCTGGCCTGACGCTCCTCGGGAAACCGACACCGAGGCCGCTTCATACGAGGAAAAGATGTCCGAAAAGCTCAAACTCAAGCGGTTCGGCAGTTCGCTTTCGTCGAGGCGCTCAAAGGAAAGAACCGGCTCATCTCCCGCTTCTACCAATGCCTCATCGAGTATCACTGTGGGCTTTGCGGTCCAGTTAGGTGACCTGATGATCAATGACTGACCCACCTGTGTTGTAGACAGGCCCCAAAAGTCGGACAGCGCTTCGATGACACCGCGCGCGCTATGGTCGCCATCCAACAGCAGCCCGTCTATCGCACCATCTGCCCGCGAGGCGTCGATTCCCTCAAGCCCATAGTCGGTGGCCAATGCCACCAATAAATCGTCGGCAGGCGCGCCGCCCAAGCGACCCGTCAACCAATGGCCCAAATGCCAATTGACGCCATCACGCCAGATTTCTGTCTGGCTTGGAAAGGCAGGTTGCGGGCGGGCGTCCCAAGTCCAAAGATAAATCCTGTCCGTAGGCACCATGCCGTTGGTCTTGCTTCGCCAATGACTAAGATGGGCTTCCAGAAACCGACGCTGTGCAAGGTCATCCCGGCCCGCGCGTGAATGATAGGGAAATGCGTTTTCAGACGATTTTGGGTCGGGAAACACATTGGGTTGGTTTGGCGCGCAATCGACTGCAGGAGCACCCAGTTCCGTAAACCAAATTGGTTTTGACTGCGGCATCCACGGGCTTGGCGTTGTCACGGCAACACCGGCGCGTCGGTCAAAATGAGGATTGCTCCACCATCCTTCGAGATCCTTGAACCGGTAGAGCCACTCGTCGCCATTGTCGCCAGAATTTATCGTTGTGCGATTGCCAGCTGCGCGATCTGTGGCATCAGTATAATACCAATCGAACCCCTCGCCGCCCACAACCGCCTGCGCCATTGCTTTGGTGTCATAAGCGGAACAAGCACCATCACGGATGGCCGCTTCCTTCGTTTCGCGCCAGTCTGACAATGGCATGTAATTGTCAATTCCAACCGCCGTAATCGCAGGCTCTGCCCATAATGGGTCGAGGTGAAAAAACACGTCACCCGAGCCATCGGTCGGATGATAGCCAAAATATTCTGTCCAGTCGGCGGCGTAAGTTATGTCCGTCGCCGGTCCCAACACCGCCCGGCTGTCCTGTGCCAAGCTTTGTAATGCTTGTACAAATGGGAACACGTTTTGCGTGTCTCGCAATTGCGTCAGACCGCGCAATTCAGAGCCGATTATGAAAGCGTCCACGCCACCGGCAGCAGCACACAGATGTGCGTAATGCAGGATCAGTCTTCGATAGCTCATCTCGGTGGAGAGACAGTCGATTGTATCAGCTTGTGCCACGAAATCGGCAGCTGAAACGGAACCCACAAAACTCTGCACCGCCGAATGCACTGCCGGTGACTCATCGGTCTCATCTGTTATGCGCCCGCGCCAAGGAAATGCCGGCTGTTCACCGGTGCCAATGGGGTTTGGCAGACCATTGCCGGGGGGAACATCCATCATAATAAACGGGTAGAGTGTCACCTTGAGACCACGGGCCTTGAGATCCGCAATTGCAGCCAAGACAGATGCGTCCGACGGCGTGCCCCCAAAAGCTGGACCAGCAGAGGTCTGGCTCACGAGGCTTGCCTCTGCCCGTGCAACGCCGCTGACCTTCCATTGGTCAGAAGCACCGGGTCGAGCGGCAACTTCAACCTTGGGTTCAACCCTGCAGTGGCCAGCCCGCAGATCGGTTCCGAACCATGAAACCACCAAAGCGACGTTCTTGAGATTGGGACACAGCGCCTGCAACTCGTCGATGGAAGCCTCCCAATCGGACGCCGCATGCAGGACGTGACGGTTGAGACTGATGGTGTTGCCGGGGCCGATTTCGTCGAACACCTCGGTGGGCGAATAGGCGTATTCCGAGGCGCCGGGAATGATCGTGATCGCCTCGATCTGGGGCTCCAGCTTGCCGACCGGGCGCATAACTTCAAAGCTGAGTTGAGGAATGCGATTGCCGTAGGCTTCCAGCGGCATCCCTTCGAAAACAACATAGGCCGTGCCGCGATATGCAGGCGCTTTGCCAAAACCCTGCTTGGCTTCAATCAGGGGATCGGGCAACTGAGTGGCGGTGCCGCGATAAACCCGCATTTCAATGCCTGTCAGGTCAAGTTCCTGTCCATCAGCCCAAACGCGACGGATGCCTGAAATTGAACCTTCGCAAATGGCGACCGCAAAATTGGCGTAATAGCTGAAGGTTTCGACCGTGGTGCCACCGCCTATTGCGCCCTTGCCTCCGCCCACCTTCTCGTCCCGCTGCTCCTCGCGGAAGCGGGTGGCCCAAATAATCTGACCACCTGCCCGTGCATAGCCGTAGACGCGGGGAATCGAACCACCTTCCGACGCGTTGAGCAGCGGCATGCCCTCAAGGCGTGGACCCTGGCGGGTTTGATTTTTGGACAATAGCGCCTGGTCTATCGCGAAGCCGCCAAGCGAACCGACTGCGCCCAGAATTGCGCCGAAAGGTCCACCGATTAGGCCGCCCACAAATGTGCCGGCGGCGCGTAAAAGCAGTGTTGCCATGGTCAGCGGACCTTACGATTATCGGGTTGAAATTCACATTTGGCGGGGAAATCAAAAACCCCTGCAAGGCGGCGGTTCCAACTTCCTTCGAGGCGCGCGCGGCATACGCCCAATTGGCTGTGGGCGTGAACGAAAACCGGAGGACCACCGGAACCGTCAACATTTTCGACAATGCCCAAATGTTTGGCGGGCATGGACGGGTGCCAGCGGAGCAGAAGCAGTGATCCGGGTTTTGGGTCTTTCGCACTGAGCAGATGACGGCGAACTGCGCGGTCTAGATTTCCCGCATCCTCAGCTTCATCCATATCGGGCGCATAGGGCGGAGCTGCCTCCGGCTCGCTGCCATATACGGACCGCCATATGCCCCGCACCAGACCCAGGCAATCGCAGCCATTTTGTTTGACGCTTGCCTGGTGGCTGTAGGGCGTACCGATCCACGAGACAGCTTCAGCCACGATGGCGCGTCGCAACTGCGGGTCAGTCATCATCGACCACCAGTGGCGAGCCGTCATGGACACGACCCTCTTTCGCGGCAGCCAG
>JBCDIB010000217.1:0-4633 GCA_038749385.1 Pseudomonadota bacterium
AGTGACGGACTTGTTTGCGGGTGCAGGCACCTTCTCCATTCCCCTTGCGCTGCATTCAAAAGTGGCCGCGTATGAGGGCGAGGCCGGGGCTTTGACGGCCCTCGATAAAGCCGCTCGGCAAGCTCCAAAGCTCGGGGTGCGCATCAAGACACTCACCACCGAGCGCCGCGATCTGCACCGGCGCCCCCTTACGGCGCGCGAGCTCAAGCGTGTTGATGGTGTCGTGTTTGACCCGCCCCGCGCAGGGGCCGAAGCCCAGTGCAAGGAGCTGGCGAAATCACCCGTGCGGAAAATCGTAGCCGTAAGCTGCAACCCTGCAACCTTTGCGCGGGATGCCCGCATTTTGATCGATGGGGGCTTTCGACTTCAAAAGGTCGCACCGGTGGACCAGTTTCTCTGGACGCCCCATATTGAGGTGGTCGCCTTTTTCAGCCGGTAGGACAGTGTCATGGCAGAGACCAACAGCAACAATCCGCGCCCAAACAACCGTCCAGACTTTGCAACGCTGGCCCGCCGGGCCAACTATGCGGCAGGCCAGGCCGCCCGCGTGGCTTGGTATTCCGGCCAAAGTTTCGCCACCCGCCGGGCGGCCAATCGCATTGCCAGGCAAACGGACATTGAGCCCCCAAAAATTGAACGGCCAGAGGGTGGCATCCCGAACGAACGGCAATTGTTGGCTGAGGTGCGCAAGCTGTTTGCTGCCGATCTGGCAAATGTCGAGGCGGGTCTCTACCCCGCTCCAACGAACCGGCAGTCCCCCGCAAGCATGTTGGCGGACGCCCGAAAATTCTTCGCAGATCTACCTGCGCAGCAAATGCGCCGGCTTGAAGGGGACCACCAGCAGCCCTTCACAGAGGAAAACCGCCAGAAGCTGCCGCGCTATTATCTGCAGAACTTCCACTTCCAGAACGATGGTTGGCTGAGTGAGGAATCGGCAGAAGTGTATGACACGCAGGTGGAGGTGCTGTTCTACGGAGCAGCGGCTTGCATGCGCCGCCAGGGCCTTGTGCCCCTCGCCCATGAGATGCGTGGCCGCGACCAGCGCACCGTGCGCTACGCTGACATAGCCACCGGCCCTGGAAGCTTCATAGACGATGTGAAAGCCGCCTACCCCAAACTCCCAGCTTTGGCCGTCGACCTGTCTGAACCATATCTCAACCACGCCAAGCGTCGGTTGGCGGGGCGGTCAAAGGTGCAGCCATTGGTGGCCATGGCCGAACAATTGCCATTTGCAGACGACAGCCTGGACATAGCGTCGACCGTGTTCCTGTTTCACGAGCTGCCCATGAAAGTGCGCCGCAGTGTGATCGCGGAGTTCGCCCGCGTCGTGAAGCCCGGAGGCCTGGTCATCTTTGTAGACAGTTTGCAAACCGGCGACGATGACAATCTAGACGGGCTACTGACACTGTTCCCGCAAATGTTCCACGAGCCGTATTACAACAACTATTTGACCGACGATGTGGACGGCGCGTTTGCTGAAGCGGGATTGGAGCGTGAATATTTCGCATCGGCCTTCGTCAGCCGCGTGGCGGCCTACCGCAAGTCCGGCTGATAATTGCGGGGCCGCTACCTGCCCTTGCTCATAAACGCCATGAATGCGGCTTGCGCTTCGCCACTTTGCAGTCGTTCGCCAAACAGTTTGGCTTCTTCATCCATCCGCGCGTAAAGCTCCGTGCGGTCGCCGCGTACAAGCTCGCGGCTGATGCGCAGCGCTTCCGGCGGCTTGGCCGCAAGGGCCATGGCGCGCTCCATGGCCTCCACGTCGGCGTCCAGAATGACCGCATTCACCAGTCCAGCGCGGTTTGCCTCTTCGGCGGTGAATTTTTCACCCAGGCCAAGCATGGCGAAGGCATTCTGGTGGCCCATAATGCGGGGTGCCAGCCAGCTTGATCCGGCTTCGGGCACCAGCCCCAGGTCAACAAACGGCGTTTGAAACATGGACCGGCCCGTGGCCAGCACCAGATCGCAATGCATCAGCATGGTGGTGCCAACGCCCACGGCCACACCGTCGACACCCGCCACCAGCGGCTTGGGGAAACGGGCAAGCGTGTCGAGAAAACGCAGCGTCGACTTCATGCCTTCGGGAGACGAAGCAGCCTTGATGAAATCGGCAATATCATTGCCTGCGCAGAACACGCCGCCTGACCCGAGGATCACCGCGCAGCGCAAATCATCGTCACCTGCTGCGCGGTCCAGCCCGTCAGACAGGGCATCGTACATGGCGCTGGTGATAGCGTTTTTCTTGTCCGCACGGTTCATGCGTAGCGCCAACACGCTGCCGCCTGCATCGGTGGACTGTATTTCCGTGAGAATATGGTCGGTCATTTTAAGCCCTAAGCGGTCAGCATATCTGCGTCGAAATCCGCGAATTGGTCCGCGGTGTGGGTCACCACCTCTTCCAATGCACCGGTTTCGACAACCAGGTTTTCAACGAAGAACCGCGCAACGGAGATACGGGCCGCTTCGAACGCAGCGCCCTGAGCTTGGGCAGCGATAAGCGCAGATTTGGCCACCAACGACCCACCCGAAACAAGCGCAAACAACTCCTGGTACGGCGTTGCCCCGGCCAAAGCTTTGTCCACTTCACCGGCGGCCACCTGCTCGCGCATCCATGCGGTTGCGCGGCGCAGGCTCGCTATAGCATCGCTCAATACCTCCCCCATACGTCCGAAGGCGGGGTTATTGGAGGCGCGCAGGGCGTCGATATGGCTCTGATAGTCGGTGAGGAGCGCGTCCACCGCATTGCCCTCTGACAAAGGCAGTTTGCGCATAACCAGGTCGATGGCCTGAATACCGTTCGTGCCCTCATAGATCTGGGTAATCTTGGAGTCGCGCAGATATTTAGCGGCCCCCGTCTCTTCAACAAAACCCATGCCACCATGCACGAGCACACCAAGCGAGGCGGCCCGCTCAGCGGCGTCCGTCGAGTAGCTCTTGGCCAGCGGTGTCAGAATGGCCGCACGTTCTGCCCACATTCTCCGCTCGTCCGCCGTCTTGGCTAGCTTGGCGAGGTCCAGCGCCTGGGCACAGCTGTAGCAGATGGCACGGCTGGCGGCCGTTAGCGCTTTCATGGTCATCAAATTGCGCTGCACATCGGGATGACGGTCGATGGAGGTCATGCCCAGTGCCTTGTCAGCGCCGGTGGCATAGCCCTGTTTGCGCTCCTGGGCATAGGCCAGCGCGTGTTGCGTGGCCGCTTCCGCGATCCCGACACCCTGCACGCCCACCATCAGGCGCGCATTGTTCATCATTGTGAACATGCAGTTCAGGCCACGATTCTCTTCGCCCACAAGCCAGCCAATGGCACCCTTGTTACCTTCCGGTTCGGCAAAGCCGTCACCGTAGATCATGGTGCAGGTCGGTGAGGCATGAATGCCCAATTTATGCTCGATACCGTTGCAGAACACATCGTTGCGCGCGCCGGGCGTGCCATCTTCATTCACGAGAAACTTCGGCACGACGAACAGTGAGATACCACGCGTCCCGGCGGGTGCATCGGGCAAACGCGCGAGAACCAGATGGATGATATTATCCGTCATGTCGTGCTCGCCATATGTGATGTAGATCTTCTGGCCGCTGATGCGATAAGTTCCGTCCCCCTGTGGGACAGCCTTGGTCTTCATGCCGCCAAGGTCAGAGCCCGATTGAGGCTCGGTCAGGTTCATGGAGCCTGTCCACTCGCCGGAAATCATCTTGGGCAGATATGTCGCTTTGATCTCGTCGGAGCCATGGGCCTCAATGGCTTCCACAGCGCCGATGGTCAGCGTTGGGCACAGTCCGAACCCCACGGAGCCGGAATTCCACATCTCTTGGATTGCCACGCTCATCAGGTTTGGCAGGCCCTGCCCGCCATAGTCCGGATCGCCTGACAGCGAGTTCCAGCCCGCCTCGCGCCATGCAGTGTATAGTTCAGTCCAGCCTGGAGGGGTCGTCACCACCGCGTCCTTGAGTGTTGAGCCCACTTCGTCGCCAATCTTGTGCAGTGGCGCCACTTCCTCGGTGGCGAACTTACCGCCTTCTTCGAGAATGGCGTCCACCAGATCGTCGGACAGTTCACCATAGCGGCCTGCCGCCATGTCTTTGGTCAGGTCCGCGATGGTGTCGAGGGTAAAGGCAATCTCTTTGACAGGTGCTTTATACATGTTGGCTCCTCCGCCGGCATTCCAAAATAGCTGGTGCTTTCTCGCACTTTACGTAAACGTCAAAGCACTGACAACCATCTGATTTGAAGGCAATTGAAACTGTGTGTCGGCTCGTCCGATAGCCTACCACCAGGCCGGCACCATGACTTGCCCGCGGCAAAGCCAAACTGGAACGGCTTTTGGTCGGCATATCACCACCACCCAAAGACCGACCGACCTTTCCCTTGGTCGAAAAGCTATGGCCTTGGTCGAGAAAATGTGGCTTGGCTTGCCGCGTGACCGTTCTTTCAGACATTTTGGCAGAGCTTGAGGCGGGTGGCCTGGCCATACTCCCCACCGAGACAGTCTTTGGCCTGTGTGCCGATGCCACCGACCCCGACGCGGTGGCCGCCATTTACAGGGCCAAGGGCCGGCCCAGCTACAACCCGCTGATCGCCCATGTGTGCGATCTCGCCATGGCGGAGCGTTATGGCGTTTTGGACGGGCGCGCC
>JBCDIB010000218.1:0-4604 GCA_038749385.1 Pseudomonadota bacterium
ACCGTCAATCTGATCATAGGCCTTGAAGTCACCAAAATACTTGGTGATCGCAGCCGTCAATGTCGTCTTGCCGTGGTCAACATGACCAATCGTGCCAATGTTGCAATGCGGCTTGTTACGCTCAAATTTCTCTTTTGCCATTGTCTAGTCCTCGACGTCTAATCCCGACAAATGGGGAGTGACCGAATGGTTCAGTTTCGGCCTTCTGGTCCGGTCCCGGATGTGGAGCGGATAAGGCCAGATCACAAGGGATGCAAGGGAAAACGGTCGCAGCGGCAATGCTTGTCATTCCCACCGGTTGCACGACATCTTCGAGCATGGATCGACGAGACGAACAGACAAACTGCGCGCGATGCGGGCGCCCGATTTTGCCCACAGACCGGCAGTCCCTGCATCATCTCGTGCCGAAACTGAAGGGCGGTCGCGGCGGGCCGACGGTCCTCCTCCATCAGATGTGCCACAATGAAATCCACGCCCATTACACCGAAGCGGAACTGGCAGCGCTTTACGATACAATTGACAAATTGCAGCAGGCAGAGCGGTTGCAACCTTTCATCAAATGGCTGCGCGGCAAGCCTGATGGCTTTGACGCAAGAAGCCTGAAAAGCTTACGCCGACGAAATGGCAAACGCCGCAGCTAGGACGGCGCGGGCGCATGGCTGGCATTTTACACCAAATCGCCCCAATTATGCTTGAAACGGCGTTCAAAGATTCGCCGCCCGCCCGCACCCTCGATACCGGGCGCAAGATCGTCGACGGAGTTTGTCTTGCCGCGCCTGCCAGCCTTCCAACATTTGTCGAAAGCAGCTGTAGCTGTGATTGCTGCGACGGCACTGTTTGGCGCAAAACCGGTAAGCGCACACCCCCATGAATGGATCGAGATGCAAATCGACATCGTGTTCGACGATGATGGTAAAGCAATTGCCATGCGCCATGACTGGAAGATGGATGAATTTTTCTCCGCTTATGCGGTCTCCGACATTGAGTTCGAAAATGGTCGGCCAACGCCAGCCGCCCTCGATGCTCTGATGAATGAGATGCTCACCAACATCTCGGACATCGGCTTTTTCATTCAGGCCAGTCAGGCCGGTGCGCCACTCCCGCTGATCAGCTTCAACGCATTGGGTTTGCAAATGAATGGCCCCAACCTCGAAATGCAATTCGAGGTGCCGTTTCTGGGGCCTCTGGACCTGCAGGCCTCACCGTTGACGTATAAGATTTTCGACCCCGAATATTACATTGAGATGCTGCACATTGAGGGTGCAAAGCCCATTGTGCTGGCCAACGCGCCAAAAGGCTGCCGATGGGATCTCATTCCACCATCTGACAATCAGTCCATGGCGGCTTATGCTAGTGCTTTGGGTCAGGACGAATCCCCCACGTTCGAGCTAGGCTCGTTTTTCGCAGAAGAAGCTTCCATAAGATGTCACTGACAGATAGCCACGCCAAACCCGCCCCACGGCGCACACTTCGATTTGCGTTTGCGGGGGCACTGCTCGCCCTACCCGCTCTGGTACTGGTTGCCCTGAGCCTACGCTATGGCTGGACTGATCTGGTGCAGACAATTTACGCGGAACAGCGCGCATGGCTGCAAAGCCTCGCGCAAAATCTTGCCGGCATCGCACAGGACCATTCCCGCACCGCAGCGATAGGGCTGATCGTCGGCAGCGCGTTTTACGGCTTCATCCACGCCGTGGGTCCAGGCCACGGCAAAGTCATCATGACCACCTACCTGCTCACCTCTCCTGAACGCAAAAGCCGAGCGCTTTGGTTGTCAGTGGCCGCCGCATTTTGCCAAGGGCTTGTGGCAATTACCATCGTGTACGGTCTGATCTTTCTGTTGGGAACGACGGCGAAGAGCGCGCGTGCTGCGGCCTTATGGTCGGAAAAACTGAGCTACATATTGGTGGCCGCAATGGGTGCATGGTTGGTGTGGCGCGTGGTGCGAAAAGCCCTGAACGATCGCACAACCAACGCTCACGCTCATAGCCATCGTCACGACCATGATCATGGGCACCATCATGGTCATAGTCACGACCACCACCACGATCATGGCCATTCACACGCTCAACATGCCCATCACAACCACGACCATCAGCATTCAGAGACTTGCGGTTGCGGTCATGCCCATGCCCCCAGCGCTGCCCAGGTAGAAGCAGCGTCCGACTGGCGCACATCGCTTGGCGTGGTGGCATCTATTGGGTTCCGCCCTTGCACCGGCGCCGTCTTGGTGCTGGTCTTGGCGCACACAATGGGAATTGCTTGGGCTGGCATGGCGAGCGTCCTGGTCATGTCTGCCGGCACAGCCGCAGCGGTCTGTCTGCTGGCGCTCATGGCCGTCTGGGCGCGGGAAAGCTCGTTCAAGCTGTCGGGCGGCGCGAGCCAGGCGTGGACCACGGTCACGAACACCATCGCGGTGCTAGGCGGCCTGACGCTTATCGTTCTGGGGCTCACACTGCTCTCAGGATCCGGCACAACCGGAAGCGCATTCGGCATCTAATCGAGAGAGTGGTGGTGCCCCCACACGGACTCGAACCGCGGACCTACTGATTACAAATCAGTTGCTCTACCAGCTGAGCTATAGGGGCACTTGGGCGGTGCATATATCGAGTTGTGATTCACCGCAATATGCCAGACCGCGATATTTGGCGCGCCGCAAAAACAATTGTCAAAAGATGACGCGCGCCATGGGCACCGGCTTGGGCTCAAGGCTGACTTATTTTGAACCCCGGTGTTGGTGCAACGCATAAGCGGCCAGTACGGCGGCATTTGAGACGTTCAGCGATTTGATCGTTCCGGGCATGTCCAACCGAGCCAGATGGTGCACAGTTTCGCGGGTTTTCTGACGCAAGCCTTTGCCCTCCGCCCCAAGCACAATTGCGATGGCCGCATCCTTGGGCAGCAGCGGGAGCGTATTGGCCAAATCTGCTTCTCCCTCGGAGTCGAGCCCCAGAGTGGTAAACCCAGCCTTATGAAGTTTCTCCAGCGCGTCGCCAAGATTGGTGACTTCTACCAGATCGATCATATCCAGGGCGCCGGACGCTGCCTTGGCAAGCACGCCAGTTTGCGCCGCAGCGTGGCGCGAAGTCGTGAGTAAAGCCCCAACACCAAGTGCAACAGCCGAACGCATGATGGCGCCGACATTATGAGGGTCTGTCACCTGATCGAGCACCATGATTGAACGATGCTTAGCCAATTGTGCGAGGGGCAAGGGATCAATCGGTTCCACAAGCAATACAACGCCTTGATGCACGGCGTCTGAACCCACCAGCCTATCGAGCCGGGACGGTTGCACGATCTCCGGCTCCGTTGAGAGCGGCGTCTCCAGTTCAGCCGTCAGCCGATCCAGCGCATTCTTTGTGACCAACAGCCCGCGCACTTTTCGGCGTGGATTGGCAAGAGCCGCCCTCACTGTGTGCAGACCATAGATTGCCGGCCCTTGTGAAAAATCGCCTTCGATCGTCGGACGGGTGCCGCCGCCAGTTTTGCGGGTGGCCTTTTCCCGCCGTGCCTGTGTCTGATCACGGCGTGCCCGGCGGCGCTTGGCGTGAAAGGTGTCACGGGCGGCCGCCTTGTCGGACCGCTTGTCAGATGGGGAGGTCTTGTCATCGCTCATGGCAGCGGGTTATGGATGCGTCAGTGCTCGGTCAAGGTGTGCGGTGGCCGAGCCCTTGGCGGGCCAGCAAAAGGCTTTGCAAAATCAGTCACCGAATTGGCCGATAATCATGCCTCGCCCCGTTGACAGGGCTAAGGGCGATTTGCATAAGACCGCTTGCCTGACACCCCTTTGTGGCAGGCACCATTGGCACATCCGATGTTTGGAGGAGTGTCCGAGTGGTTAAAGGAGACGGACTGTAAATCCGTTCGCTTAGCGTACGCTGGTTCGAATCCAGCCTCCTCCACCATCGGTGTGCCAATTGCCCGCAAGACTTGTCCTGCTTTGACTGGATTTGCGCGGCATTGGAGAGCCAAATCGCTCTTCATGTGCAAGGCGCTATGGCTCTGCCGGTCGCGTCGCTGCATGGCGTTGGCGGGTATGGTGAAATGGTATCATAAGAGCCTTCCAAGCTTAAGGTGCGGGTTCGATTCCCGCTACCCGCTCCAGCGCATGCCCATTCACCGTCTCATATGCTTTCCACCTGCCCGTAAGCCGCTTATGGTCGCCGCCTAGCGTTGCGTGGAGTGCGGTCTTGTCTCAGTTCAAAAACATTCGGTTCGAAGCCAGCGAGACGGACCTTGCCCAAGAAGCGCTTGCCGAACTGACGGCGATTTACGGTCAATCGGAGGCATCAAGGGCAGATGTGGTGGTGGCGCTGGGCGGTGATGGCTTCATGCTCCAGACTATCCACGACACGTTTGACAGCAAGCTGCCAATCTTTGGCATGAACAAAGGCACCGTCGGCTTCCTGATGAATACCTACAGCCCGGACGAACTACCCAAACGTCTGACCGATGCCATCTATACCGACATTGCCCCCCTGCGCATGGTCGCCACAGACGTGCACGGCCAGCAGCATACGGCACTCGCCATCAATGAGGTTTCTTTGCTGCGCCAAAGCTATCAGGCGGCGCGGCTTGATATATTTGTCGACGGGCACCGCCGT
>JBCDIB010000219.1:0-4554 GCA_038749385.1 Pseudomonadota bacterium
CCAAAATCCAATCCCAGAAAGCCTATCGCTCGGGCTCGAACTTTGTTCAGCAAAACCCGCTTGCCCTTGGGCTGCTGGCAGCTGGCATCGGCGCTGCTGCTGCCTCTTTCTTTATGATGGAGCGGATATCCGGCAGTGATGACCGCGATGAGCTCGGCGAAAGCCCCAAACCGTTGGATACACCGAAAGCGGAAGCAGCCATGAGTGCTGTGGCAGCCACTCCACCGGCCACGCGGCCTGCCCGTCGCAAGTCGGCGGCAAAAGGCACGGTGGCAAAAAAAAGCGGCACTCCCAAAGCTGTGTCGAAAAAGATCGCCACGAGAGCGGCAGAGAATTCGGGGCAGACAAACGGTGTGGCCAACCCCAGCTAGGGGAACATCCGTTGCAACACATGAATAAGGGGCACGGCGACAATCGCTGTGCCCCTTTTGCTGCTCGCGCTCTAGACCTCACCACCCATGGCCACGTGCCCCTGGGTGATGATCCTAGATAAGTTCCGCCATCACAGACCGGCGATAGGCCAAAGGAGCTTTGCCAAACTCTTCCCTGAAAGTCCGTGCCAGATGAGATGATGAGTTGAACCCGCACGCCACGGCAATTTCAGCAATCGACAGGTCAGACTGGCGCAATAAACCGGCGGCACGCACGAGGCGAAGCTTGCGGTAATGTTGGGTCGGAGCCTTGCCCAAATGCCTGCGAAAAAGTCTGTCCAATTGCCGCGGACTAATGGAATGCCGGCGAGCCAGTTCAGTGATGGATAATGGTGTCTCAATGTGGGCTTCCATGTCAGTCAGAATTTCGCCCAGCCCGGTGGCCTTGCCGACAAAACGAAACCCCTCGGAAGCGAATGTCATTTCTTCGTCGCTTCTCATTTGGTCGTGGATATAATTATCGGCAATGCGCCCGGCCGCACTCCAGCCAATCGTGCGGGCCACGAGATGCAATGTCAGGTCCAAACTCGCCGTGCCCCCCGCACACGATACTCTGTTGCCATCAATCTCCAGCAGCGAAGCACGCACATCCAACGCCGGATGCATCTCTCGATATGCGGACTGGCATTTCCAGTGAATAGTGGACCGGCATTTGTCGAACAGCCCCGTGGCGGCGACCAGATAAGCACCGTCCGACAAAGATCCGACCATGCGCTGCGCCATCGCCGCTGCTCGCAGTTTTACCCCCAATTCACCACGGCTGAACTGCTGTAGGAATGCGTGGCTGCGCACGCCCCCACATACGATCAGAGCATCGAAATTGGACATGTCATGAGGCTGGGTGACCGCCAGCGAAATGCCGCTGGATGATGCAATGCTAGGGGGTGCATCGGAACTCGCACCGTGTGGCGACAACAATTCCCAAGAAAAGCCCGCATTGGGCGCCTCAAGGCACGCTGCTCGCAGCACATCCACGGCACAGGAAAATGAAAGTAGCGAGAACCCCGGTATTAGAATGAAGCCGAACCGGGTCGGACTGCTCTGACCCTGCCTTCCTCTTTCTTGGATATCCCTCAACGCTCATCCTCCAATTTCGCCGGTATGAGACTCCCCAACGGTCAAATCTGTGTCCTAAATTGTCTGACACGTGGTTTTGCAGATGTCTATTTTCGAACAATCTCGAAGTAAGCTTTCGGGCACTATTGCCAAACAGCTTATCAACTCCCTTCCAACTCATTTGGAGCTGCACCGTGAACGCCCCCACTCTCGCCCCCCTGCCTGCCCACGCCCGCTACGTTATTGTGGGCGGCGGCATTCACGGTCTTTCCACCGCGTGGAAGCTGGCGGAACGCCTGCTTGCAAGTGGTGATGGCACCGGTGGAGACATCGTTATTTTGGAGAAGAGCCACATTGCCGCTGGGGCGTCCGGGGTGGCCTGCGGTGTGGTTCGCAACAATTACTTCCAGCCCGCCATGCGCAAGCTGATGGCGCACTCTGTCGATATTTGGGAAAGTGACCCCGAAGGTCTGCACTATCACCCCGTTGGCTATATGCAGATATCAGGTGAATGGATGCGCGAAGACGTTCGCTCAATTTACGAGCAGCAGCAGGCCATTGGTTATGAGAGCGAGTTCATAGAAGGCGAGCAGCGCAGCACCCACTACATGCGCGGCCTGTTCGACGATTGGCGCGCCAAGGGCATCACATCAGTCTTGCACGAAAAACGAGGCGGCTATTCATACCAGACCCGCACAATGAAATCGCTTTTGGACAAAGTTACAAAGCTGGGTGTTCACGTGGTGACAGGCACCGCAGTGCAAGGCTTTGAAGCTGAAAACGCTTCGGCTGCCATTGCGACGGTACAAACTGATCGAGGCCCCGTCGCCTGCGAACATGTCGTCGTGGCGCCGGGTCCATGGGCACGGGACTTGTGGGAAATGTTGGAATTGCCCGGCCAGATTGATGTCATGGATGCCAAGGGCAATCTGTCGAAGAATGTCGATATGTGGCGCTTCTGGCAATTGGAAGAGGGCGTGCTGCAGGTCGATCCCGACATGATGTGCACCAATGACGGTGGCCGCCCGCCTGTTCTGCATGTGGACACAGACGCGCCGCTGCACGATCTCGAAACCGGCGCTCTGATCACAGATGAACCTTGGGGTATCTATTACAAACCGGACTGGAACTTCGGCGGTGTGCAGGGCGGGGCGTCCCCATATGAAGTGACAACGCCGGTCGATGAAGTCGCCATCGACCCCTACGGCCCGGCCAGCCCTGAATTCACCGCATCACCGGAATTTGCGCGCATGTGGGTGTCAGCCTTGGCCCACTGCCAAGAGCGGTTTGAAGGCGCAATGCCCCACTACCACAAGGAAGCATCAGGCGGCCTGGGTTGCTTTACGCCAGACAGCTTCCCAGTGTTTGATCACTTTCGCGAAAATGCCACGGTAATCGCGGACTCAAACCATGGTTGGAAGATGATAGGCGTAGGTCATTTGATTGCCGATGAGGTGCTGGGCACCAAGCAGGACCTGCTGGAGCCCTTCCGCTTGTCGCGCTTTGCCGAAGGCAATTTGCACCCCGTGTCCAATAGCCCCTACCCTTGGTCATAAGACCGGTCCGATGCGCTATTCCGCCTGGCAAATCATCAAACAGGGACTGACCGGCAACAAAGGTTGGGGGCCACTGTGGCGCAAGGCGGTGCCGAAAAAGCGGTACAAAACCGTGATTGTTGGCGGCGGCGGTCACGGCTTGGCCACCGCTCATTATCTGGCCAAAGAACATGGCATCACCGATGTGTGCGTGCTTGAAAAGGGCTGGATCGGCGGCGGCAATGTGGGTCGCAACACGACCATCGTGCGATCCAATTATATGCTCCCCGGCAACGAGCCATTCTACGAGCTGTCGATGAAACTGTGGGAAGGGCTCGAGCAAGACCTTAACTACAACGCCATGGTCAGCCAGCGCGGCGTGCTCAACCTCTATCATTCCGACCCGCAACGCGATGCCTATCGCCGCCGGGGTAACGCCATGATCATGGCCGGGGCGGACGCTGAATTGCTGGATGCAGAAGCCGTGCGGGCGCTACATCCGGCCCTCGATTTTGATAATGCGCGCTTCCCGATCAAGGGCGGTCTGCTGCAAAGGCGCGGCGGCACCATTCGCCACGATGCCGTCGCATGGGGATACGCACGGGCGGCTGACAGCCGCGGCGTGGACATTTGCGAGAACTGCGCTGTTTCCAGTTTTTTGATCGAGGACGGTGTGTGCAAGGGCGTGCAAACTGCCAAAGGCACGGTGCTTGCCGACCAAATCATCGTTGCTGTCGCGGGCGCATCGAGCCAGGTGATGGAGATGGCGGGCATGCGCCTGCCAATCGAAAGCCACGTCCTGCAGGCTTTCGTTTCCGAAGGTCTTAAACCGATCATTGATGGCGTGGTGACCTTTGGTGCCGGGCACTTCTACGTCTCCCAGTCCGACAAGGGTGGACTGGTGTTTGGCGGCGATATTGACGGCTATAACTCTTATGCCCAGCGCGGCAATTTGCCGGTGGTCGAAGATGTGTGCGAGGGGGCCATGGCCATCATGCCATATCTGGGTCGCGCCCGGGTGTTGCGCAGTTGGGGCGGTATCATGGACATGTCCATGGATGGCTCACCCTTCATCGACGAAACACATATTGAAGGGCTCATCTTCAATGGCGGCTGGTGCTATGGCGGCTTCAAGGCCACCCCCGCAAGCGGCTGGTGCACAGCTCACCTGGCGGCCACGGGCCAACCGCACCCCGTTGCCACTGCCTATCGCATGGACCGGTTCATGACCGGCAACATGATTGACGAAAAAGGTATGGGCTCCCAGCCCAATTTGCATTGATGGCCAGGAACCTGAAAGCGGCGCAATGATCATTCCACACCCTCTGCTCGGCCCCCGCGATGCCGCTGAGTTCGTCTATAAGGGCGACGCGAGCTTGCTGAACCGCCCGGACCCCGAAGGCCCAGATGCCGAGACGAAGTTTTACGAGTACGCCTATTTGCGCGCCAACCCTGCGGGCGTACACCAAGAATTGTGGTTCCATGAACAGGGCGACCGCTCTTGGCTGGTGGTTACCCGCGACACCCGCACC
>JBCDIB010000220.1:0-4549 GCA_038749385.1 Pseudomonadota bacterium
CGACCACCCCGGCAGGACGGAGCGTGTAGCCATGAACGGAACCCTGCGCAAAATCGGCATACCAGTGCTTGCGATCGTCGCATTCTTGATATTTTGGGAATGGCTGGTCTGGGTGAACGGCTGGCCAAACTATAAGATGGCGTCGCCTTCAGATCTTTTACCGGCCTATACGCGCTTCTGGGATCTGTTTTTGATCTATGGCTGGCAGACGCTCTGGCGGACGGTCGTCGGCCTGCTGCTGGCCGTTATCTTCGGCGTCGCCATTGGCATGATCATGGGCTTCTCGCGGACCTTGCGAGAGGGCCTTTACCCATTACTTGTGGGCTTCAATGCGATCCCCAAAGCAACCGTGGTGCCAGTTATTGCGCTCATGTTTGTGGGCGCTCACGACATGAACACGGTCCTTATCGCTTTCCTGATTTCGTTCTTTCCAATCGCGGTTTCCATCTCTTTGGGCCTGTCCACTTTGGAGCCGGAATATCGGGATATCTTGCGCTCTCTTGGAGCGTCGAGACTGACGATTTTCTGGAAGATCGCCCTGCCCAAAACGTTGCCGGAGTTCTTCGGGGCGCTGAAGGTTGCCGTGACCCTCGCTTTCATTGGCACCAATCTGATGGAGATTGTTGAGCCCCACGGAAAGGGCCTTGGACATCTCTTCGACAGCGGCAAGATAAATGCAGACTATCCGCTTATGTTTGCAGTGCTCATTGCCCTCGCCGCACTTGGTATCGTGCTCTACTACATTGTGGTGATGCTAGAAAAGACGTTTGCAGGTTGGGCCGAAAGGGCAGAAACCTGAGAGGTACTTAGACACCGTTTTGTCGATGGAGCCCTCAATGTCAAAAGCATTTCTTATGATCTCTACACTGGTCCTAGGTACGGTGGCACTTGTCTCGCCTGCTCTGGCCAGCGGCGCCTTGCCGGCGGGCGAATTGTATATTTGCGACGAGGGCGAGCCGTACACGCAGGTGCTCATCCCCAGCGATAAAAACGCAGCGCCCATCATGCTGCTGGAAAACGAGCAATTGGAAATGGCGGCGGTACCAAGCGGCTCCGGCACCCGTTTCGATCTGATTACGCCCAACGGACATCGTATTGTCGAAACCAAGGGCGCAGGCCAAGTGATCTTTCAAATTGACGATCAGCCCGCCAAGGCCTGCACCTTCAACGTGGCTATATCCGATGACACTCCGAACAGTGCCAGAGATATCGTGTCAGCGGTGGGCAATTTCTCTTTAGGTGGAAATGTGCGTTCAGGGCCAGGAATGGACTTTGACCGTGTCGACGCCCTGCGATTTGCAGAGCCGGTAGCCATTACAGAGCGCACGGGCGTCGTGATGGATGGCTATGAGTGGTTCAAGATCGAATATTCAGAGGGCCTGGAAGGGTACCAATGGGGCGGCATAATGTGTTCAAACGCTCCCAATATCTCGGGCCTTTACGCACCCTGTCCGCCGGAATTGGCCGCCAACTGATGCCTAGCGGGTAGCGGCTTCCAGCAGCGGGTTCACCAGCAGGCCGCCACCAATCTTGACCTGGCCATCCGCGCCCTCAATCTTGATCAACCCAAGGTCCAGCTCAGCGGAAGGCTCTTCCCGATCTCCGGCATTGATGATGCTGCGGGACAAGGAACGGTTCTGAATAAGCTGGATGAAGGTTGCGGACGTTGCGAACTTTGAATGGTTCGTGCCGTCGCCATCGTTCACGTCCGTCAAATCGACAACGGCGATGCCCTTATCGATGAGATCCTGCTTGGTCTCGCCGGAACCCAGACGGCTGTCCCTTTGTAGCCGTGCAGAAACCGCCAATGCACGGTCGTCCCGCGACACCACGGCAACCATCGGGAAGGGTGGCGGCGCGATAGCTTCAAACTGGCGGTCGAATACACCACGGTCGATATCGGGGGAAATGAGCGCGACCATATCCAAGTGTGCCAGCACATCGCGTCGGCCAGAGATGGCCAATTGCCTCAAGGTTTCCATGGTCAGATGGGTGCCCATGGAATGCGCAAGCACCACGATGTTCTTGGCATTGGTTTTACCCATAACTTCCAGGAAGCGCGCAAAGCCGTCGCGGCTGTAGAGCACACTTTCTTTATCGTATACGTATCCCGCTGCGTTGGCGGCCGAAGGCCAAGAGAAGTGGACCGGCACCGCCGGCAACTTCCAATCATTGTGAAACTGCGTGCCCCGAAACACGCCTTCGGCAAACGACGTATTGTAGCCGTGGACGAAGATCATCACCTCGCCGCCATAGCTTGGATTGTCGGCAATCTGCCGGTTCACCGCAGCAATGAATGCGGCTTCCGTATTGATATAGGCACCACGTACCGCCGCGAAATGCTTCTTGGGATCAGGGCGCGAGAGCGAACGCTCCAATTGGCCAGGCACATGGATTGGCGGGACGGAAACCGTTATGGAGCCAAAATTCAAACCCTCCGCGCGGCGGTCAGAGAACATGAGTTCTGCGCGGGCGGGTGCGCGGGTGGTGGCCACCAAAGTCTCGGTCAAACTGGCATGGCGCTCGGCATCGGGGCGAAAGTCTCCAAAGTCCCGGGGCGTGTTTCCGCAACCGGTCAGCACGATGGCCAACACAGCAATAAAAACAGAACGGGGAAAGCCGAAGCTTGCGCGGGCAGGCATGAAGAGGACCGATCAAAAGAAGTGAGGCACGCAATTCTAGCGCGCAATCAAGAGTGCGTATACGCCTTGTTTACGATGGGGCACATGGCGTTTTTGTGGCCATGCAGGGAAGGCCCACAAATGAAAACGGGGGCCGAGGCCCCCGGTTCCAAATTAGAATTGATGACCTATCAACCGGGCACGTCACCTTCCACGCCTTTGACGTAGTAGTTCATCGTGGCCAGTACGCCATCGTCGAGGGGCTTGCCCTCCTCACCGACCACTTCACCGTTTTGCTTGGTGATCGGTCCCATGAAGGGATGCAGCTCACCGGAAGTGATCGCCGCGATGGTTGCTTCGGCTCTGGCTTTCACATCATCGGGCATGTTGGTCAGGTCAGCCATGCGCACCATGCCTGTATCCATGCCGCCCCACATGTCGCCGGACGCCCAGGTGCCGTCCATGGCAGCTTGCACGCGGGAGACATAATATGGATCCCAATCATCGATGATCGCCGTCAGCTGAGCGTTGGGGCCAAATGCAATCTGGTCATTGGCCTGCCCGAACCCCTGCAGGCCACGCTCCTCAGCGATCTGCAATGGTGCGGGGCTGTCCGTATGCTGCGTAATGATGTCGACGCCTTGGTCGAACAATGCTTTGGCCGCATCAGCTTCTTTGGCGGGGTCAAACCATGTGTTCACCCACACAATTTTCAGCTTGAAGTCTGGGTCGACAGTCTGTGCACCCAAAATGAATGCGTTGATGCCGCGGATCACTTCAGGGATCGGGAAGGAGGCGATGTAGCCAGCTTCGCCCGTTTCGGACTGGGCTGCTGCGATCTGGCCCAAGACGTAACGGCCTTCGTAGAAACGCGAAGAATAGGTCGCAACATTGTCCGCGCGCTTGTAGCCGGTGGCGTGCTCGAATTTCACATCTGGAAACTTCTTGGCCACTTCCAGGGTTGGATCCATGAAGCCAAAGGACGTTGTGAAGATCATGTCAGCGCCATCGCGGGCCATGCGCTCAATGGCGCGCTCGGAATCTGCTTCCGGCACGCTTTCCACGAACACGGTTTCGACCTTATCGCCAAACTGTTCTTCGACAGCCATGCGGCCAATATCGTGGCGCTGTGTCCAGCCGCCATCATTTTTCGGGCCGACATAGATGAAGCCAACTTTCATCTTGTCGTCCATGGCCAGCGCAACGCTGCCGGACAGAGCCATCGAGGCGGCGGCGAGAATGCCTGCGCCCATGGAAATGAGTGTTCTGCGGTTGATCATATAACCTCTCCTGTGGTCGCCCGACCCTACCGGACGGGCATTGATTTCGCCCCGGCTTATCTGTCGGGCACGAATGGTTTCCCCAGACAAGCCGGGGTGTTGATGGCGATCAGGCGGCGGTTGCCGGATATGGCTACGAGTACCACGATGGTCGCGATGTAAGGAAGCGCATTCAACAATTGTGCCGGAACCGAGACCCCAATTGCCTGTAGGTGAAACTGCAAAAGCGTGACGCCGCCAAACAGATAGGCACCAAGTGCAACACGCTTGGGCAGCCAGGAGGCAAACACCACCAGGGCAAGCGCTATCCAGCCGCGACCGGCGGTCATGCCATCCGTCCATTGTGGCGTGTAGACGAGGCTAAGATATGCGCCGCCCAGCCCCGCCATTGAACCGCCGAACAAAACGGCGAGAAAGCGTACGCCGAGAACGCCGTAACCCAGTGCATGGGCCGAGCTGTGACTATCGCCAACCGCCCGCAACACCAGACCGCCACGGGTGCGGTTCAGAAACCACACCACTGCAGGCACAGATGCGATGGATAGATAGACGAGAATGTCGTGGCCCAATAGCAGCCGCCACACGATGGCAATCGGCTCGCTTATATCTTGGGGAACTGAGCCCAGCAGAGGTGCAAGCTTTACGCCG